>CAZAMQ010000025.1:0-31326 GCA_964486225.1 uncultured Thermoplasmata archaeon
CCTGTGGAAAAACAATAAATATCATTCGGTTATCTCTTTCCTCCAGTATCATGAGTCCATTATTACAGGGTCTCGTATGGTTCATCCCGTCCTTGGTAATACTTCTAGTGGTAAGTTTGAAATTCTTCGACGATGATAATGGTATTTTTTTTGACGGATTACAAGATACCATCCGTGGTACCGGAGGCGGTATAGCAATACTTATCCTGGTAGCGGTAGTTATCAAGATAGAGAACATCATATTCGACATCAGACCACTGGGTATTGACGTCACATGGTGGTTTTACCAGGTTGAAGGTGTGGAACATATTCTGTATCTCCAAAATCACCTGTCGAACCCCATTATAGTACATCTCTCATCACTTTTTTATGTCTTGGGCCTTACCTTTTTTGTGGCTTTCATCCCTATCTTCTTCATACTACGCAGAGATATCAACAACTTTGAGCTCTTCGCCAAGGCTCTCGCGGTGAATTATATGTTCATACTACCATGTTACATATTCTTTCATGTAACCGTAACCTCTTCCTACGCACCGGAAGTAGAACCGTTGTTATACAGTCATCCCCAATATCTCGCTATTCTTCAGCTTATAAACCGTCAGAGCAACTGCTTTCCTAGCGGGCATATCAGTATATCTCTTACGATCACACTCATAGCGATGTACAGTGAACGATTGAACAGACTGGCCGTATTCGGCATAATTTTTACACTGCTTACCGCCTTTGTAATAATCTATCTAGGTGTACATTGGCTCATAGACATACCCGCTGGTGTTGCGGTTGGTGTATTCGCATACTGGTCGACCTCCACAGGACGTATGGATATACTGTTCGATACGATAACCGAAAAGTTCAGCAATGGGACTGAATGAATAGAATAAATGAGAGACCCGGGCATATGTGACCCGAGCCCGTTAACTTAAGTGTTTTTATCAACTCAGTTCTTCTATTACTGCACCCACAAGTTTTGAGTGTGGTATCCGAAGCTTTCTTCCATCGTCAGTTGTTAATTCCACATTGTATCTGCCGATGCTAGTTATCCGACCTTCATGTTGGTCAATCCTCACACGGCTGTTGAGTTTGAGGGTTTGACTGGTTTGTACCGAACCGATAACGTTGAGGAAAAGGTCCTTTGAACCGTAAGCGAAACCGACGCCTAGTCCTAGGAACACCGCACCTACCGCAATTGCAAAGACGATGTACAGTATGGGTACCTGTATCCCTATCTGAGCCAATGCCATGACGATAGCGATATAGATCACCAATACCTTTGTTGCTTTGGCAGCCATGGCATTGAAGGGGATATCCACATTCTTGCCGTATTCCAGCACCTTATCATGTGCCCAGCTGGCCAGCCAGAAACCGATAAGGCCTATGAATAGGGCAACAATCAGATTGGGTAGCCACAGTATCACGGTATTGATCAGATCCGCCAGCATGTTGAACATACCGTGCGCATTCAGTATGCCCACTGCTATCTGCACGAATATCAGCATGATGAATATCTTCAGCACATAGGAAAGAACCTTGAGTATGATACCCTTCTTTTCTATTACATCTTCAACGGGTTCTATGAGCTTCTGGATGTCGAACTCCTTCAGCATCTTCATGATGAACTCGACTATTTTCTCCGTTACTATTAGGCCGATGATGATAACAGCGAAGGCGGCTATCAGTAACGGTATTACCAGTAGTATCGGGTTGATGAAGTCAGCGAGTATGTTTATAGCAATTATCGATAGGGCAATGTTGATGAATATCAGCAATATGAAGACTTTGACGAAGATATAGATCAGGTCAATTATTGAAATTCCCGATTTTTTCGTCATCTTATCTACCTTCATCAGGTCTTTACCGAAGGGGCTCTTTTTTATGAACTTCTTAAGGAACCGCACGGCTATTTCGGCAACATACAGACCCACCAATAGAACTATGATGGCGATAATCAACCGCGGGATGAATAGTACGATAGGCGTTACTATGGCCGTTAAAGTGTGGATACCCGCGTAATCAAGAGCTATCTGTATAAATATAACAAATATGAACCAGAATACCATGATCCCGATGAATGAAGAGATGTTCTTCAAGCCAAGTTTTCTTATCTGTTTTGTAAGACCGATCTTACGCATAGCCTTCTCGAAGCCCACCTTCTTGAGTACTTTGGTGATTAAAAACCCGATAACTTTCGATATCAGGTAACCTATTATTAGTATCACGATGAAGAATACCATACCTGGGATGAAAGCCAATACACTGAACCACATATCCGAAAAAACATCTTTTAGGGTCTCGGTCAACCCCGGGCGTGCTTCGGTGCTGAACCGGAAGGTCCTGTCTACAGCTGTCCCGTTTATATCTTGTCCCGTGACCCTGATCACGTACTCTTCGTCGTTTATCAGATTGGTGTCCGGGGTCAGTGTTAATGTCCTATCGCTGTTCGACCAGTTCCTGCGAATGGGATATACCAGATCGGGATCGATATCTATCTCTACCGTCCCTACGTCCATCCGCTCATCAAATTCGATCATTATCCTCCCATCGATAGGATAGTCACTTGCGCCGTCCCTTGGTGTTGTACTGAAAGCAATCACTGATGATGATAAAATCGTGCATAATAAAATCAGTACTGCACCTATAATTAATATTCTTCTCGTGTTCATTATTGCACCTATATGTAACAATACGCAAACTCTATAAATAATTTATGATTTCAAATACGTCTCAACCTATCCAAAATTATTGGTAACTGCTCACCTACATTTCCAAATACAGTAATATCGGCAATCCCATGACTGAGTGGAGTTTTATCCAAGTTCATTTCTACTATCAAAGCACCGTTTTCCTTGGCAATAAGGGGTAACGAAGCTGCCGGATGAACAACTGCGGATGTGCCGATAACAAGCATTAGGTCGCATCGAGAGCTCAAATGAACGGCATGAGACAGAACACTGCTGGATAGTGGTTCTCCGAAGAGTACCACATCCGGACGCACCACCCCACTGCAGCTGCAATGTATATCTATATCTTCATCGATGAATTCCCCGGTATCATAGTTCGTACCACATTTCACACAATAAGTCCGGAAAATATTGCCGTGTAGTTCAACCACTTCACGATTTCTGTGCAGTCCGTCGATGTTCTGTGTTATCACAGCGGACAGTCCATATTCCTGCATCTCCTCCAGTGCTTTATGCCCGGGATTAGGTGCAGCCTTCGATATCTCCTGGTATTGAAGGCGGAATAATTTCCAGCTTTTCTCAGGATCACAGTTGAATCCGTCAATATGTGCATACTCTTCGGGGGAGAATTTTTCCCACAGCCCACCTGTGCCTCTGAAGGGTGCTATACCACTCTCCACCGACATCCCCGCACCTGTAAGTGCAACCGTCCTCCGAGAGCTATTCAATGCGTCTATTAGTTCTTCAGGAATGCTCATGGTTTTCAAAGCTCTGCCTTGATCTCGGCTAGGTTCTTCTTTATTTTTTCAGCCATATCCGCATGTAAACTTATCCCGGTAGAGTCCATGGTCACCAGGAAGGGACCGGCCTCCTTGACCCTGAACATCCAGAATGCCTCGGGTATGCCAAGTTCATCAAGGAAGTAAACATCCTCCACTTCCTTTATTGCCTTGGCCATCAGTGCACCTGCGCCTCCTGTGTATTGTACGTAAACAGCACCGTGCTTCTCCAATGCCTTCAACGTATGTTCTCCCATGCCGCCTTTGCCGATTATGATCTTGGTACCGAATCTCTCGATGAACTTATCCTCGAAGATCTCCATGCGTATGCTAGTTGTCGGACCTGCTGAAACAACTGTCCACCTGCCGTCCACTTTGTGTATGGCCGGGCCGCAGTGGAACATTGCATACTTGGATGGATCGAAGGGTAGTTCGTCGTCTTCCAGTGATAAAAGTTTCTCATGGGCTGAGTCACGAGCGGTAAATATAATACCGGTTATGTAGAATGTATCTCCTACACTGAGCTTTGCAACTTCTTCCGGTTGTATCGGTGTTTCGATTACTTTTTTCATCTTATCACATCTTTAATTATATGTTGTCGAGACCTCTATCAAAGTTTAAAGTTTTGTGGTAGGTTCGCTATCCCGTATGCACCCTAAGAAGTGTCTTAGGTCGTGAAAAAAATCCCGGCTTAAGAACAAAACCAAAAGTTTTGTGAATAGCTAGAACTATCGTTCCGCTTTCCTCACATCAAAGATGTGACGACTAAGAGGAATTTATCAAAATTCCTACGTAATAAAAAAAACGCCCCGGCCGGGATTTGAACCCGGGTCGTGGCCTCGACAGGGCCACATGATGGGCCACTACACTACCAGGGCATAAGAAGGTGAATGGCAAGCATGACACTCTATTAAAATATTGCTGTTTACGGAGGTGAAATTTGCCAAAAGTATAAAAAAGGTTTAGTACATCAATGGATAAGATGAATAATCCATATATTCGTTTATCTAGACCATTAAACTGCATACTAGCCTCAGTTAGTGTGCCTATAGTGATGGTTACTCTATATGGATTGGAAGCACCATCCACGGGAAGAACCATCATCACAATCATCGGAATACTGGTCGTATCATTCTTCACCGCCGGAGGAAACTCTCTTAACGACTATTTTGACAGGGAAATAGATGCAATAAACCATCCGGAAAGACCTATCCCCTCACATGATGTCTTCCCGGAAAATGCTCTTAAGTTTGCATACGTCATGTTCATATTATCAATTGTTCTTTCACTACTCCTTCCTTTCTTCTTACCTCAGATACTCGTTCTAGTAAGTGTATTGATAATGGTACAATATGAATTAAGGTTAAAGAAGAAGGGGCTAGTGGGTAATGCTTCTATCGCATGGTTAACCGGGTCTCTTTTTGTTTTTGCAGGAGCGGTATACGGCAGTATCGAAGTGCCTCTGGTGCTGGGAATATTGGCATTTTTAGCCACAATGGGTAGAGAACTTGTAAAGGACATTCAGGATATTAAAGGTGATCTTGAGAGAAATACATTCCCAATGAAAGCGAGTGTAAAACGCGCAAAAATCTTGGCCGCTAGTTTGATCATCGCAGCAGTGATGATTTCCCCTTATCCGTATATTCAGGGAATATTCTCGGTCAATTACCTTTTGATAGTAATTCTAGCAGATATAATCTTTATATACTCGTTATCCATCTTTAAAGATCCAAAAAGAACGCAAATATTCATCAAAATTGGTATGATGGTCGCATTGGTAGCCTTTCTTTCAGGAGGTACAATATGAAGGTTATGGATTACATAACAAGGAAATTGAAAAAAGAGAAAATGCATATGGGCCTGATCGATCCCGAGGAGCAGAGTCCAGGTAGGGCTGCTGAGATAGCATTTGTTCTAGAAGCTGCAGGGAGCGATGCAATCATGGTAGGCGGCTCAACCGGGGTAGAGCAAAAAAATGTGGACTACACTGTAAAGGCGATAAAAGATAGAGTGAAAATACCAGTTATACTTTTTCCGACCAACGCGGGCTCTCTTTCACCTGCGGCGGATGCGATATACTTCATGAGCATGCTTAATTCCAAGGATGTAAACAAGGTGATTGGTGAACAGATGAGAGGCGCTCCTCTGATAAAAAAGATGGGTCTAGAACCGCTTTCAATGGCTTACCTTATAGTGGAACCGGGTATGACCGTTGGAAAGGTGGGTGATGCGGATCTGATACCTAGAGAAAATTCTCAATTAGCCGTAAGTTATGCAATGGCAGCTAAATACCTTGGAATGAATTTAGTATATCTAGAAGCCGGCTCGGGTGCACCGAAGCCTGTTTCCGTTAAAATGGTTAAGTCAGTGAAAGATGAAGTGGAACTGCCCCTAATTGTAGGTGGAGGTGTCCGTACACCACGACAGGCAAGGGAAATCTCAAAAGCCGGAGCCGATGTGATAGTAACCGGAACGGTTATCGAGGAATCCGAAGGGATAAAGAACAAGATAGAGGGTTTAGTATCGGCGATAAAGGATTAGATAAGGTTGATGAAGATATCAAAGAACCCGTCCTTGTACATTCGTACGAGCACAAATTGAATTTTTTCAAATGCCCATCCTTGCTTATCCAAATACCAGTGTTGATAATTCTAGGCTTATTGACCGGTTTCTTGATCTTTCCATTGAATCGCGCTGGCCTGATTCAAGCTACGATAATCTTCATCTTACCTACGATACTAACGGCATCCATATTACCTCTATTCAATGGATATCAAGAGGAAATAAACTTTAGACAATCTACGCTAATGGCCATAATTTCCCTAGGTGCAATAACTTTTTTAACTGCAGTATACCAGTATTCGAGTATCGATCACAAGATACTTTTAATAACAGTATACGCAGTTCCCGTATCCTTCCGGTATCTGATAATTCGAGCTACTTTTATTTCACACGTGATAAAAGCACTCCCTTATGCATTGTTACAATCGGTAATCGCAATACCTTTGATACAATTTTACTTCAATCTTACTTTATTTGATCTAATATTCTTTTGCCTGATTTTATTACTTGGTCTTACATCGGTAACTGCTCTTATAGCGGTGATCAATATACCTTTCCTGAAAGATTTTGGCATATCTACAATGGATATGATGAGAATATCCTTTCAAGTATTGAAGGGGAATGAAGTGGGGGAAAAGGAGCTTGAAGATGTATTTAAAAGAACATCGATTAAGGGCGATGTGAAATACACGATCTTTTCATTCAGAAATGAAGCTGGACCTAAAGCTCTATTCATAGTTCCATGTATACATCCTGGTCCTGTAAAGGGTATAGCAGGCTCTAGACTAACAGAAATACTAGCAGATGAACTCGAGGAAAACTTTGGTGATACTTTTACCTTCCACGGAGCTTCTACTCATGTACAGAATCCAATAAAGAAAGATGACTGTAAATTATTGTCCAACGATATAAAAAAAAGGATTAATGATGTGGATTATTCATCCGTAGGTACCTCTTTCAAAACTTCTTATCATCACATGATAGGTGGAGCGCAGATCTTAGGTGACGGCCTTCTATTGACCGCCTCTTTTTCCCCCCAACCCACCGAAGATATTGACGCTCCCGTGGCTGAAATAATCGCCTTGAAAGCCGCTAACAATGGGTTTGACAGTATTGGACTTGTGGACGCTCATAACTGCGTTCAGAAAGGTGCTATGGAAGTTTACTTCCCTTCAAGGCGATGCAAGAGATTATCCGAAACTATGTCAGGATTGATCAATGATGTTAAAGATATGTCAAGGGACCAATTGTACATGGGTGTTGCAATAAAAAAAGGTTTCAAAACGTCACAGGGCATATCGGGCGAAGGAATAAAAGTTGCGGTGTTGGAGTCAAAAGGTAAAAAAAACGCTTTTGTACTTATAGATGGCAACAATATGGTCCAGGGTTTAAGAGAGTCAATCCAGGAAGAAATTAGCGATCTAGTCGACGATTCGGAGGTCATGACGTCGGACAGTCATGAGGTGAATACATTGACACTTGATTACAATCCTGTAGGAGAGAACATGAGTCACCATGAAATCATCGATAGTGTTCGAGAAGTTACTGAAATGGCGATGGACGACATTCAGTCCGTAGAGGTGGGTTCTGCTGTTGGCGAATTAAAAAATTTCTCACTGATGGGGCCTATCGGGAGTAATCGTTTGAATGCGGTCGCTGAGACGATATATCAGATGGCTCCCCTTGTAATCAGCATGAGCTTTGTGATTCAGGCTCTAGCCACAACATTGATCATATTGTTGATGTGAAAAATATTTATAATTCATAACTTCCTCCCCGGAATCCTTACCGTTAGTTGTCATACGTATGTCGGCTAAGCAAATTAGCCCCGTGGTGTAGTGGTCAATCATTCAGGCCTTTGGAGCCTGGGACTCCGGTTCGAATCCGGACGGGGCTATCATTTCTTTTGTAGTATTAGTTCCACCGTCAAATTCACATCTAGTTTTTATCACTATAATTAACGGTATTTCCGTTTATACATATTATTATAATCTTTATACGTAAGTCCTGGTATATCATCATTAACACAAATACGTACGTAAGGTTAGTGAAATAATTAACAAATGATATATGTTATATACCTATTTAGTTTTTGTTTAATATATACGTTGGTATTTGTTTTGTATGTGCATAAACGTAAATTTTTAACTATTATTATTATATTAGGGTATAACTGTTACCTATTAATAATATTGGCCTTAAGGTATATCGACGTATATGCTATTTTGTTGCATATACGTGGGAAATTAGTAAAATTAAAGAAAATACCTTTTTATTGTTTCAGACCCTAGGGTGAACAACTGAAAAAGCGCTTTTTGTGAAGTTTTGCAATATGATTCGTAAACATTAAATAGGTAAAACAATGGACGTCGTAAAATGTATCTTATACGACGTCAAATACTTATACTACATCCATCGATGTCGGAATATCTATTAGTTATAACGATTATGGTATAAATGGTATTTACTAAGCTTATTTTCATTGCAAAAATGAAGTAGGATTAAATATTTCATCTTTGATCATTTCATTTGCAGGAATGCATGTTTTTGCAATTTATGTACAAATACGTTGATTAATTATATGCCAAAAAAATTTTTCGTATGTGCGATACACGTTATAATATAACAATAGTACCTTAAATGCAATGTCGATTTTTTTTTATTCGGGTATTTTTCTCCAATCCCCTGATCTAATTCGATATTTTTCCTTGGCAAAGGAATCCCTTAATTTTATTCCTGCTACATAACAAAAACCCTTCTCTTGCTCTCCATCTTCCAATATTACGTCAACAACTTTTCGTTCGAAGAAAGGGTCGATCTGTGTTGCACCCTGTATCCGATCATATTTTTCAAGTAAATGTTCTATCTCTTTGCATGTAAAGAGCTTACCTATGACCAAATTATTATCATCATTCTCATCCAAAACTAAAAAAGGAAAACCTTCGATTGCGTAAAGTTTGCCTCTAACCCTCCCCTCTTTCGTATCAAGAATATATCTATATGTGTCCACGCCATGATTTGGGTCCTCATCTTCGAATAAGAGGGTTCCATATGCAAATATTTTATCCATGTTACTCTACTTAATTACCTGTCGGGCTATTTATACTTACCTACTCAATATCAATCATTTAATAAGCCATTCTGATTAGACCAAAGAATCAAAAGTAATAAATACTACCTCCAAATAATGGCATAGTGAGCAACATGACGGCCATAGCGGTGGTGAAACACCTGGTCCCATCCCGAACCCAGAAGTTAAGCCCACCCGCGTTCTCCGTTGTACTATGGTGCGCGAGCCCATGGGAAGCTTAGATCCTTTACGGATCCCCGGACTGATGGTTTAGGTTAGGAGCCTAGCTCCCTACGGGGGGAAAGGTAAACCTAACTGTTTGAAAGCCATTCACAGTCCCTGGCCCGCTGTCAGTTGCTCATTTTAAATCATACTGTAGAGCTTAGAAGCTTTTAAAATTATTAAAACTTTGCCTGGCCACTATTTGATTACGCCATAACCTAAAAGGTGCCATTTACCAGATATTCTTCTACTGATGGCGATCCTCTGACCTGGATCAGCGCACACTGCCCTTTTCAACTTTACCGCAGCCTCCCCTTTTCGGGCAGAGCTGACCACCCCCACTGTTGTGGCAGTACCTACAGTGAGCATCAAAGGTTCACGAGTTTTAATGTTTTCAACTTTTATATCACTTTCCACACCAACAACTCTTTTGAGCAAATGTGTGTCCATAACAAATTCTTCCAGAACCGGAGGGAGTTCGTCCGGATATCCCAGAACATGACCAGCAAGTGAATCAGCTTTGGTTATCACTGGGTCAAGGTTGGTACCTACGCCGATCAAACCACCTGGTTTAGCTTCATCTAATTCAAGAGTGCCCGATGTTAGTGATTTGACAGTCGTGATATACCGTCCCCATTCGGATTCACCACCAGATTCTATCCTGTATCCCGGAGCTATTTCTACTTCATCTCCAACCTTAAGCACTCCTTGAATCAAAGAGCCCCCTACAACACCTCCTTTTAGATATTGAATATCCGAACCTGGTTGATTGATGTCGAAAGACCTAGCTAATGCCATAAAAGGACTATCTTCATCTCCTATCTCATTTTTGGGTATATATTCTTCAATAGCATGTATCAACGCATCAATGTTAACATCATGATGTGCGGAAACAGGGATGATTGGTGCATTTTCCGCTATGGTTCCTTTGATAAATTCCTTAATCTCTCGGTAATTTTCTTTAGCACGTTCGGAAGTTACTAGATCGATTTTATTCTGAACGATTATTATCTTATCTACGTCTGATATACTAAGACCCATAAGATGTTCTTGTGTTTGTGGCTGCGGACAAGTTTCATTTGCGCCTATGATCAAAAGGGCTCCGTCCATCATCGATGCACTGGATAACATCGTTGCCATCAATGTTTCGTGACCAGGTGAATCGACAAATGATACGGCCCTTAGAAATTGTGTATCTCCGCCGCATATAGGACATTTATCATGTGTGGAATATGCCTCGCTACCTTCGCATGAAGGGCATCTGTAAAATGCGGTATCCGCGTATCCCAACCTTATGCTTATCCCTCTCTTCGTTTCCTCGGAATGCCTGTCTGTCCACTCACCACTTAGCGCCTTTGTTAGAGTGGTCTTTCCATGATCTACGTGACCTACCAATCCGATATTTATCTCTGGTTGTTCTGGAACTTTCATCAGTTATCTCCCTTCTTACTGTCAAATAACTCAAGAATGTTTCTGGGTCCATATTCGATTACCTTCATGTTCAATTGAATTATACTTTGAGATATTGAATTACCCCTAACCATCTTTTTCTTTTTCACATTATTAGGATTAGATTTGAATCCAATGCCTCCTTTACCCAATATCTTCATTCTTCCCGGTCCGGGTATACCTTTCTTCATCGGAACCCCATCTGTATCACTTCCTCCTGTTATGACAAGTTTGTAACCCGGAAGTCCTACGAATATGCCATCTATTTCATCTCCTATCTTCAACCCTACTAGTCTCGCTAAATGGGTCTTCTCCACCTTGGTTTGGTAACTCTTACCTTCTTTTGTGTCAGCTATTACAACTTGAAGCTCTGCCATTTGGATACACCTTTGTTTATAACCTTTGTTTATACGAGGGTGGATTATGTGTACTACTATAAAACTTTGGTGCATCTCTCTTAATAAAAAGAGGTATTTTAGTATGAAACCTGTCGAACTAGTGGAATAAGCAAGTTTTAAATATATCTATATATTACCTAAGCGTAATCGAGGTGTCTGGATGGAAGAACCCCTCTGCTCTATAGAGATAGTAAAGGACAAAGAGTCGTATCGTGCAAAGATACAGGTAGGACTAGGTAGGTATGTAGAATACGAGAACTCTGATTTTGAAAATCTTATTCACCAGGTTTATGAAGATATTCAAGAGGAGATCGAAAACACCCTGTGATATTTGATTATATAACGAGCGATGAGATGATAAATATGGATATGGAAAAAAACAACGAGGAATATGAAGAGGTTATATCGAACTACTATAAGGGTAGAGGTGTAAGTTTAATAATATCCCTTAAAGTAGATACCAAACTGATAGACAAAGTTGCGGAAAAACTCGCGGAATACGACAACATCGAAGACCTTTTCTTGGTGACCGGCGATGTGGATCTCATACTGAAAGCACGTTTCAGGGATTATGACCATATGAAAGACTTTCTTATAAGAAAAGCATCCAATTTCCCCGGGATCGAAGACGTTAAAAGTATGATGATCGTCACAACATACAAGGAGCGAGGAGTAGTTATCGATTACGATAGCTCAAAGGCTTAAGATGATCCCTTGATCTCATCCACGGTCCAATCCTCCCAATCCAACTCATCTTGAGCTATCATGTACTCTACAGGGGTTACTATTGTTTTTTCGAACCTTATAGAATCATCCAGGGCTAACCTGGGACATGCGGTATTGACCGCCCCGTCCCAATTGAATGAATCTATCAAGTAAGGCTCGATCTCGTCGAATTCAGTGAGAGTACATCTTACATTACAGTGTAGACACATCTTCCTGGCGGTGTCCATGCGCCTTTGTCCGGGTTTTAACGATACTATTATCCCATTCCGGCTGCTGTCTCGTATCCGCTGTATGGCGGCAAATCTCTTTCTTATCATCCTATCTAATGCAGTGGAAGTGGAACTAATATCCCCAGTAACCGGATTGAATATCAACACCTCTTCTTTCAGAGCAAGGGAGAGACCCAATGGGTGAAAGATCCCCGTTCCGATATAAAGATGTGTAGTCGCTTTTTTAACCTTTGTGGAAAAATTACAGCCAAGCAGCTGTCCGGGATATTTTATACGACTGTCCCCACTTCCCGTGTGGGTTGTATATCCATTTTCTTCGATTAAATGACCAACTTCTTTCATCTGCTTCAGGTACTGAACGGTGGAATAAAGGGCTATATCCCCTTTGATCATATCAAACAATTCTTCGGGTACGGGTCTGAAGGTTGTACTTCCTCCCTCCACATAAACAACTTGATAATCGACGATGAGGTCAGGTATCTCGGTATGACCTATGTGTACCAGGGCCTCAGAATCTCCTATATCAAGAGGTAGGTCGCAGGCACCATAACATGTTCCTCCCCAAAGGGTAACTTCCACATCTAAGGAGTCAATAAACCTATCGATCTTTCTTCTCATTCCATCGGGCACTTGGAGAAGCACATTTTTTACACCGGTGGTTTTTAATTCTTCATTAGCTTTATCCAAGTCAAACTCAAATTCGCCTACTCTTATGGCCATCATATCACTTTTGAGAGTTCATTTACCATATCATCTATGTTGTCTTTATCAACATAAGGCATGACAACGAATCGGAGGCCGCTTGGGTTTACCGTCCTAGAAATATTCCATCCCCTGAGTCCCATCTCCCTAACAACATCAGGTGGACGATGATGATGAAAAGAAGCGATGTTCATTACCGGGTCTACAATTGGTTTCATTCCCATGGCCGCCATGGAATCAACCAGATAGGTGGTGTTTTCCATGCATCGGGCAATCATCTTTCTGTAACCTTCCTTCCCAAGGTGATTAATAGTTGCCCAAAATGCAGGGACAGATGCACTGGCTCTGGTACCCCTTAGGGTTCGCTGCCTGTCACCGCTTAGATAGGGTGATTTGACTGAAACCGGGAACTGTCTTCGTGAATAGAATAGGCCGAGAGGTACGGTAGATAAACCCATCTTATGTGGGTCTATAGTGATGGAATCGACGCCTTCTATCCGGAAGTCAAACTCTGGTAGTTCATGTCCTAGATCTTTCAAAAACGGTATCACCAGGCCCCCGAATGCCGCGTCCACGTGAAAATGTATGTCTCCGACTATACCCGCCATATTCCGAATCGGCTCAATAAGACCGAGTTCTGTTGTACCTGCGATACCAACTACAACTGCAATTGTATCATCAATCATATCCTCCAGTTCACCTAGGTCAGTGAGGTAATTATCATCCATGGATACGTAAACCGGTTCCATATCCAAGAGGTCACAGGCCTTCAAGAACGAAAAGTGGGCACTTTTTGGTAGTATAACCTTTCTCTTTCCCGTCTCCTTCCTTGCCTGCCAAAGAGCGAGAATATTTCCCTCAGTGCCTCCTCCCGTAGTGAGTATTTCACAATTGTTAGGTGCATTTATCAGATCGCCGATGGCTCCGTGTATTTCACTCTGGAATCTTTCTATACCTCTGCATAAACCCGGATTGCCAAGGTTAGCTTCCAAGAACATACTGTGGATTTCACGGGTGATATCCAGTGGACTTGAACACATAGAACCAAAAACTCGTCCGGAAGTATAGTCTAGATTCATCTCTTTAGCCTTACGTATTAAGGACATTATCTCTTCCGTTTTCTTTCCCTTCTCCGGGAATGGATATCTCATACACATGCTATCATCTTCCGTAGTATGTAAAATCTCCGTCGAGGTCTGTTATCTTATTCCTCACCAACTTGAAGGCGATAACGGAAAATATGAGTGCCGCTATTAGGGCAATCACAGGTACGTTACCATCGTATATAAGGCCAGTGGATGCAAGGTAATTGAAACCACTGTGCATCAGTACGGCCACGAAGTAATATGGTACCACTGAATAACGCCCGGTAAGAAGGGTTTTGGATACGCCGTACCCCGCGACTGCGCTGGCACTGCCGTGAAGCAGTGTGCTGGCGATACTTCGCAGGATCACCACTATTATAAAGGCCTGGATGCCGTGTTGGAAGAGGGCGGAACTTTCATAGAGAAGATTTTCTGTAGCTGCAAATCCCAGACCCGTTGCAGCTCCTAGTACCAGCCCATCCTCTAGTTCGAAGATCGACTCCTTTACCGTGAGAAGCCCTATTACCTTGGTGAACTCCTCCACAATTGGAGCTACCACGCAGACTGTTATCAAGGTCATCACAGTTGGATTCTGAAGTGGTTCATATTCCCTTTGTAAATAATCAACAGACAGAACATTTATGAAAATAATCGAAAGCAAGACAGCCATTATAACGGCGATGACAGCACCCCATACGAACATCTTAGCCGTGTTGACCCAGCTCACTTTCCCGTATCTTTCGGTATTCCTTACCCAGACCAGATATGTCAATGACGGAATGAATGCCGCGCAGAGAAGCACGGTGATAAGGACGATCGTATTTTGATCCATTGTATTTTTCGAAAGAGCAAAACTATAATAACTTTTTGAAGCGTTTTTTCAAATTATTATATCTATTCAACACTCTCATTTAAAGCAGCAATTACGTCTTCGTCACTCTCCTTCTTCAACCTATTCAAGAGCGCCATTTCGATATCCTCCCTGTATTCCTCCATTCCATCTCTATTCGCTATGTCACCCAAGACAGTGGCAGCGGAAGCGCGCACCCATCTATCGGTATCAGATAGTGCCTCGAACAGAGTATTTATCAGCCTTTTTAACTTGGCATCATTCAACTGTGATAAGTCTATATTGACAACGGTCTCTACGGATTTCTGCCTGAACTTCCAGCTTGAGTGCACCATACCATTTAACAATTTGTCAACAGCACTGGTTTCTCCTGCAATACCGAGTGCCACTGCCAATACAGATGCAAAATCGTCGTGCACCCTTTTCATCCCCTTCTTCAAAGAAGAAGTTCCTGCACTCTTTGCAGCCATTCCAAGTGCATCGGCTATGGACCAGACCACCATTGGGTTGCGTTCTCTACTCAGAGTTGAAATAAGGCTCTCAATAGCGGACTCCCCACCAAGGGCACCCAAGGATTTCGATGCGGCAGCCCTTACGGCAGCCTCTTCATGTTCAAGCATGCACTTTACCTTTTCAACATCAGTTTCATCCCCCAATTTACCTATACCTTTAAGTGCCTTCTCTATAACATAATTATTTTTGTCCTTGAGACATTTATACAGCGAAGGAAGAACCTTTTCATGCTCTATAGAACCCAGGGCTTCCACCGACTCTTCACGGATTCTCCAGCTGTTATCCTCAAGGGCGGCTATGAGCGTATCTATTATTTCTTCACTCTGATATCTACCCATCGCCCTTACTGCTATCTCCCTTACATGTTGATCTCCTTCTTTGTATATTTCTATCAAAGGGTCGATCGTCTCCTCAGTGTTTATTATCTCTAGTGCCTCGGCGACCTCCACCTGAGGTCCAACTTCATCCGTGTATTCAAGTATTACCTTTATTGCCTTTTTGCCACCTATTTTGGCTAATGTTCTGATGGCCTGCTCCCTTACATCCGGAACCTCATCCTTCGTTAAAGGGATGACCTTGTCCATATGGTCAGAAGGATTCATCTGGCCCAGGGCGATTACTCCGTCGTGTCTAACTAACCATGAATCATCATGTAGCGTATCTATCAACAACATTGGATTATCACTTATCTGGCCTAATGCAAGAGCAGCATTGGAGCGAACTATCTCATCTTCGTCCTTCAATGCATCAACCAGAAACGTCTCCGCTTTCTGATCTCCAAGCAGACCCAGTGACTTCGCCGCTTCGGCCCTTTCTCCAGCACTACCGCTCTTCATCATATCCACAAGATCCTTCAGTTCAGTGTTATCTTCCTTTCTCATGTCAAACCCTCTTGAGAAGTTCTTCTTTCAGTATATTGCTTAGTTTCTTCCCGTCCACCTTGCCCCTGAATTCCTTCATAACGACGCCCATAAGGGGTCCGAGAGCGGATATACCTCTTTCCTTGATGAATTCGTGCCTCGCTTCAAGTATGTCTCTTATCCTGTCTCTAACATGCACCATGTCCACATCCTCTATACCTGCGGATTTCAGAGCCTCATCCAGGTTCTTTCCTTCTGACAGATATTTTAGTATTTCAGGTATACCTTCCTTGGCAAATTCGTCTTGGCTCAAGCCTTTGAACAATTCTTTTAGGATGGATTCGTCTATCAACGAAGGTTCGAAACCTTCTTTCTCCAGTTCGGGAAAGGTTTGGAGGAACGTGTTCGCAACGACTCCCGGGTTTCCATGGGTGTCTGCGATATCTTCGAAGGTCAGATCGTAGCCCTTTCTGAAAAGTTGTATAGTTTGCTCACGGTTCAATACGTAATCCTTCTGATATCGTTTTACCCGTTGTTCCGGAGTTTCAGGCAGCTCCCGGCCAAGCTTTTCCAATATTATATCGTCGATTTGATAGGGAGGTATATCTGTCTCCGGGTACATCCTTGCACCTCCGGAAAGAGGCCGAGAGTAAACTGTTGTTCCATCCAACTGGGCATCCCTTGTCTCTTCAGGTACACCATCGATGGCTGTACGGGCCCTCTCGATCACCCTTTCAAGAGCTCTCCTTACTGTGTCTTCCCTGTGCGAGACCATTACGAAAGCATCCTTTTTTTTCACCGAGAGTAATTCGACCACCTTATTTATCTCCCTCTGATTGATACCGTATCCCGGAAGCTCGTCACTGTGGAATATGCCTGCAACGCCGGCTACCTTGGCATGAGACGCAAACTCCTGTCCCAGAATAGCCTCACCCCATTTACCTCTCAACGTACCGTCAAATCCCTTAAGGCGGACACCGTAAACGCCTCTACCTTTCTTCAGATTACCAGCGATTATCTGGTTTTTTGTACCCTTGAATATGGCGGAAAGATCGGTGATATCGGTGTCAGGTTCTGCTTCTCTTTTTCTTAGAGTTTCCCTTGCCTTTAACAGTCTAACCTGACGTTGAACCTCCTCCCTTACATATTCGGGGAGCATCCTGAGATCCTGCACACCTTTGATTTCCACCCTTGCACCTTTTGTTATAGATATATTGACGTCTTCTCTAATGGTCCCTAATCCCCTTTTTACCATCCGGGTGGCACGTAGGAGCCCGCCAATGGTCTGGGCAACATCTCTTGCTTCCTGGGGACTCTTGATAACCGGGGTTGTGACTATCTCGATAAGTGGAATACCTAACCGGTCTAATCTATATGTCTTTACTCCACCTTTCTCATCCACACTCCTTGCTGCATCTTCCTCAAGGCAAATGGATGGGATACCTATCTCTTTATCATTTACCTCCAGGGTTCCATCGATCGCTAGTAGGCAGGTTCTTTGAAAACCTGTGGTATTGGAACCGTCGATGACTATCTTCCTCATGAATTGAACTTCGTCCAGTACCTTTGCTTTCATCAAAAGAGCCATCTTCAAGGCTACTTCCATTGCCTTTTCGTTAGGCCCTTTCGGTGGCTCTTCGTCGAGCTCCACCAGGCACGATGATTTACCGGGTGACTGGTACTTGAATTTCAAACCTTTTGCAGCCTCCATGATGGCTGCCTGGTCCAACTCGCCCAGTTCGCTGGTTGTAGGTCGCAAATTCCGAACAACCTCACGGCCTTTTTCATCAACCAGCTTCGACGGACACATACAGAATAATTTTTTTGTGTCCAACTGCTGGTGTATCTCAAGGCCTACTCTGAGTCCCAATTTAGCGTAATCCATCATATCCTCCTCCTTTGGCTCAGTTCTCCCGCTACGTTTGTGGTCATCAACTCTCTTGTATCACCTTCAATTGTGAGTGCCCACATCAATTTGACAAGGGCCGTCTCGGGAAGCATGTCACCGCAGGGAATAATCCCAGCTTCGAGTAACTTTCTACCGTTGGAGTAAACATGGCAGTTCACTGTTCCATGAATACATTGGCTTGTCATCGCCACAGGAACACCATGTTGGATGATCTCCTTGATGATAGGGATCAAGTCGGAATTCACATGGCCCAGACCAGTACCGGCCAGGACTATGCCTTTTTTATTGGATACATGCCTTAGATCATCTTCGGTAAGTGCAGGGGTTACGTATAACAATGCCACGTCTGACTCTATACCTCCTATCCTTGTAGCGTTCCCATCGTGTTTTTCCGGCAGGCCTTTTAATTTAATCTTATTCTTTATAGGCTCGACCCAACCTACAGGTGTAGAATTGATGGATTTAAATGCATCTCTTCGGCTGGTATGCATCTTTCTTGCCCGGGTTCCAAGATGTACAAAGCAGCCTTCGTCGTCCATGGTCTTATGCATCACTACATACACTCCTCTTACATCTGCCTTTGCCACGTCTATAGCGGCTAATAAATTGAGGTGTGCATCACTGGATGGCCTATCGCTTGATCTTTGTGAACCCACAAGTACTACGGGTTTTGGTAGTCTATCAAGCAAAAAAGAAAGTGCGGCAGAGGTATAACACATGGTGTCGGTTCCGTGAGCTATGACGACACCTTCTGCACCGGAGTTCATTTCAGTCGTGATAGCCTCGGCTATCTTTACCCAATCATCAGGTTTCATATCCTCGCTGAGTTTGCTAAAAAGGATCTTTACATTGGGTGTGCATCTCTCCGCTATATCGGGATTTGAATACAGCATCTCCGCAGCAGTTTCAGCGGGATGAACCGCTCCTGTAGTATACTCCACGTAACTGGCTATAGTACCTCCCGTACCGATTATAGAGATATTCGGTTTACTCTTATCGACAGGTGGTACCTTGAGGGGTTTTTCAGTGTCTTTTTTTCGTTCTACCAATGTAACTTTCTTTCCATGTGCTAACCTGATACCTATGTTGTATCCATTATCTAGTTTAAGAGTGATAATATCTTCACCGCTGAAACGATGATGCGGCATAAGTATTCCTTCGTATTCCTTGCCATGGATATCCAACTTTATCCTGTCTCCTATGGAGACTTCCGTCAGTGGAACCGCTCTCATGATATCCTTCTGAGATACATTAAGGGGTTTAAAAATTGTTTGTGTATCAAAGCATCTTTCCCCATGTATGTTCAAAGTTAGCGTAGGTTTTTCCCAATCCCTCTTTTTCTACTCGTAGTGTACCATCTTTTTTCTCGAATTTAAAGTGTTTCAACACCGCAGGATACTCATTATAATATAGTATGGACTTCATGCCATGCTTTCTAGGCTGTTGAAATCTCCATTTTGCTCTTGAATATGCTTTTAGCACCATATGTATACTCTTCTCATTATCATCTCCCTGTATGTGAAATACCGGATGGGCACCTTCGAAACAATGGCTTAACTTCACATCCTTTTTATCGAAATTGTATTCTGTATTACTCTCCCTATGGTAGAACAAAATTGACTTTGAAAGAGAGATATCACCCCAGTCCAACTTCGAACATTGCTTTCTTTTACTTCGGAACATCTGCGGACCGATGAAGGGATTGAAATAGTGTATGAAACTGCCATTACGGCAGTGCACGAGTCCCCAGTACCACGGTGTGGCCGGGGCGTTGACGTTAACACGCTGGAAGTAACCTGAGCCAGTTGCTTTTTTTCCTTCTATAACACCCTTAAGCTTCATACCGTATATCTTCAATATGTTATAGCTGTATTTTTTGGTATAGTAATTCTCTCTGAACCTATGTTTCTGGAGGTAATCGTTCCAGGGTGTCAGTTGTAATCTGAAATCATATCGATCATCTATGATGTTCACACGATATTTATCCGGGGTACCGAAGAAACGGTAATCGGCGCCGTTACACAACGGGTGCAGCTCTCCCTTGCGTACTTCGAAATCCATCTTTTTCAATACAATTGGATCGTGCATCTCTTTTCCGTCATACCACCACGCAGCAGTCATACCGTTAAATTTGAGCACATCATCGTTCCATTTCGGCAGCTTTCGTACAGACCAGGGTTCATCATTTATAGTGATATCATCGGTATACTTTGTAGACCACAATATCATCAACTGTTTCGGTCTTACCGGGTTCTCTGGATTTTCAATAAAGAATATCCACCACCACCAATACCAAGATAGGCCGGGCAGCATGTTATCGAATTTTAGCCCCCATGGAGTGCTGTGATCAACATCTTTGCCAAAAACGATATGTTTTTGCATTTAGCGGGTTAAATGAGTCAAGGTAAAAAAGATTGTGGATGAAGCAGGATGAAGCAGTACTTCGGAAAGTGAATTTATTGCATCAAATTATATTGGAAGACACCAAGGATTGTCATCCTCTTGTCTATCGGTTTCTATCTAGAAACACTCAAGACACAACTTTTTAACAATTCGTTGTGGTGTGGAACTCACTTCGGTCATGAAAGTTACACTTTCGTGAAAGGAGGAATGATCATTCCTCTGGTTTCGCCCCACTTCATCCGCAGGGCATCGCCCGAGTGATGATCGGGACGCAGTCCCACTTCATCCTCACTACTCGTTACGGATGCCCTCCACTGCTCATTTCGGGAATAAAATTCCCGATGTCCGATGAATGCTTTGCATTCATAACGGAAGTCAAGAACATAAGGAAAGTTATGTCCTTGACTATAACCTCTTCTTTTTCCCAATGACATATTCATTTAGTCGTGAAATGGAAGTCGATATCTGTTCTTACGTAGGAATTTTGATAAATTCCTCCTAGTCGTCACATCTCTGATGTGATGAAAGCGGAACGATAGTTCTAGCTATTCACAAAACTTTTGGTTTTGTTCAAGGATGGGAAACATCCAAGTTCTCTTTCTACTCTCCTAAGTACAGTTAAGGTAGCGATAATTATTTATCAAAAACGTATGTTCTCTTTGCCTAAATCAGAGGAATTCAAATGGACGAAAGAATAAAAAAACACGCACAAATTTTAGTCGATTGGAGTACTGAAGTTAAGAGAGGTGATAGAGTACTCATAAGATCTCATCCGTCTGCCGAGGAACTGATTATAGCATTATATGAAGAACTAGGTAAAAAAGGTGCAGATCCCATTACAATTTACACATCAAACGAGGCATCGAATTCTTACCTTCTAAATAGAGAGGGTGAGATGGACACCCCCGATCATATGTTTGCTCTCTTTGACAAATCGGATGTGGTTATATCGATCATTGCAGATGATAACATCACGGCCATGGGCGGGGTTCCCGGAGAGAGGCTCTCTGCAATGTCCAAAGCCTACAAACCGATATTGAAGATGCTGATGGATAAAAGGGCTTCAATAACGTTGTTTCCCACGAATTCCTCGGCACAGATGGCAGGCATGTCCTTGGGGGCATACCAAGACTTCGTTTGGGGTGCAGTTATTCGTGATTGGCAGGAAGTGTACGAGATGCAGGAGATCCTTCGTAAAAAATTAGCTGCGGCAGATGAGGTTCATATAACAGGGCCGGAGACTGACCTGAAATTGGATATAGGCGGTATGAAACCAGTGAATTCGGCAGGTAAGCATAATATGCCCAGTGGGGAGGTTTATGTAGCTCCCCATCCCGACAGTGCCGAAGGTAAGATATTATTCGATATGCCGATGATACTTAGGGGTCAGGAGATAGAAGGTGTCAAACTTGAATTTTCTGAGGGTAAAGTGGTAGATTTCTCCGCAAAAGGAAAGGAGGAAATGTTGGAGAGTTTACTGGAAACAGACGAAGGTGCCAGAAGATTAGGAGAACTCGGAATCGGTACAAACAGACAGATAGATCGTTTTACACGAAACATGCTCTTTGATGAGAAGATGGGAAACACCATACATCTTGCACTAGGTTACGCTATTCCGTGGTCGGTCGGTGACGGTCAAAGGGGTAATGAGAGTGCTATACATGTAGACATGATAAAGGACATGGAAAAAGGTAAGATGGAACTGGACGGAGAACCAATAATGGTAGATGGCAAATTCGTCTGGGAATAGGAAAATTTATCAATATATAGAGATATACACATTTAGGATAAATTCTTATAACAACAAAATATGATAGACCGTGTAACGGAAGTTATCAGATGTCATCACAAACGAAATATCCGCTGCATACTCAAGGGTGTTGCGGATGATAGGTAGAAAATCCTTCCTTGTTTACTTCAACCAGATATTCGGGGCTGTAACTGGTGTGATCGGGATGTTCTTCATAGCCCGATTCATGGCACAGCCCGATTATAATTACGGTATTGTTAATTTTGCCCTGGGCTTTGCCGGTATGTTCGCATTTGTAGGTAACATATTTAGCAGTGCCCATGTGAAACGCGTATCAGAAGGTCAGGACGAAGGTACCTGTATGGGAACCTACATCTCACTCTCAATCGTGAGCGTAAGCATAATGCTCGGCCTCGCCTTCATAGGTTTATTGATTTGGAAGCATGTTTTAGGTAGAGGTTTCGAATCTCCTGCACACGAGACCGTCCTCCACATAATCCTTATAGTGACAGCTTTAAAGCTCATCGGCAATATAGGGATGAAAACTTTCCAGGCAAAGTCGGAGATAGCCAAAATGGAGATCATCCGTTTTATGGATTACAACATCCCCTTCGTATTCGTCATATTTATTTCTATCACCGGCGGCCAGGCTATCGAATTGGCATATACCTATTTAACGGGAGCACTGCTCATGGCCCTTGCAACCATATATTTCTTTAAACCAATCCCTATCAAAAGACCGAACTGGAAAATGGCAAAAAGTTATTGGCATTTTGGCCTACCTTCTTTTTTTATATCTCTCACAGGCCGATTAGGTAACAAATTCGATCTGGTTATGGTTCAGATGTTTTGGAGTTCTGTCAACGTGGGGTACTATGCGGTGAGTCTAAGATTCTCAGCATTACTTGTGGGGTTATCAACTGCTGTTGTCACAATCATATTTCCCGCGATATCCGGTCACCATGCAAGCGGCGATTGGAAAAGCATAAGAAAGGTCGTAACATATTCATCGAGATATCTCAGTATGGTTGTAACACCCATAGTTATATTCCTCATAATCTTTCCTGGACAGACGATATTAATACTGTTGAGCGGAAATTTTCTACCTGCGGTTCCCGTAGTGCGCATAATGGCCATAAACGCCTTCTTCCTGGTGATATCAGGACCGGTGAGAACTGTTTTCAGTGGGATAAACAAACCAAGATTGGGAGCACTGCTGGTTGTCGTCTGCAACCTTACAAATTTCAGCTTGAATATCATATTCATACCGTCGTCCCTTTTTGGCATCCCTCTTTTCGGACTGAAAGAAGTTGGGGCGGCCATTGCAACTCTTATATCATCCATAATGCTTTTCATATTGGTTTCAATATATTCAAAAAGAGAGGCTGGGACTACCTTGTATAAAAAGATACCTTTGCATATAATATCAGGGATAATCACAGCCTTCATAATCCTATTTATTGAACATAATATACTTCAATTAACCCGTTTTTACCACCTCGCAATATATGGTATGGCCTTCCTTGGTCTTTACACCCTGATATTATACTTTGTAGGTGAGTTTACAAAAAAGGATTGGATCTATATATATGCATCAATCCACCCTAAGGACATGTATGATTATATACGAGATGAAGTCAAGAAGTCATAGATCATTTCTTTGCAGTGATGGCAAGGTAAGAACTTTTTGATCGGAAGTATGAAAATTTTGATAAAATGCTTTCATCGAAACTATGCATCAGTTTGGTAGTGTTCCTCAGTGATGGTTTTAGAGCATTCGGTATCCTTGAGATAATATGGGGCATCACGTATGTAGTCAGGAAAAACGGCCTAACTTCCAGTAAACGAAAATATTTATCAACTGTGATCATCAAATGCTCAGGGTCAAGAGGTCGTTCTTCCTCATCGTGTATCGTAGTTGTAAAAAATTTACCAGCTATGGAACTGAAGGGGTTATTCGATAAAGGCTCCTCTATAACAAGGTAACCTTCTTTTTTCGTTATTCGATGTATCTCCTTCATCGTATCACCTAGTTCATCGGGTACGTGGTGTAGGACTGCTTTTGCCAAGACTAATTCGAAAACACCATCGTCAAAGGGTAATTCCCGGATGTCACCTTTGATATATATCACATTTTCAAAACGTATCCGTGGTTCTAGATCGATGCAGATAGGGCGATCTATACCCGTACGATGGGATAAACTACCCGATTGACCCCCTAGGTCGAGTACATTGGATGCCCCTGAGATATCAACGGCTTTATTCACGGCATCATGTAAGCCATTCAATAGATATTGGCTGGAATCCCGGTCCCATTTCCATTCGATGGTCTTCTTATCCATGATATGTTCGTTGAATAAACGAACTCCGATTAAAATCTTTCCACACGAAAAAGTATATAAACTAAACCATATTGTCAAACCCATAAGGTGTCATCTATATGAAAGGAATAGAATACGGCATAGTAGCGATATTGACGTCTTTGCTTGGAATAGTTTTAGCCGGATATTTTTCGAAATTCATATCGAAACAGGATTGTGGAACGGACCTGATGAAAAAAATATCCGGTCAAGTAAAAGAAGGCGCCAAGACATATCTACATACCGAGTACAAATACATAGCCATATTCGTAGCTATAGTGGCGATACTGTTAGCGATAATGGACATATTTGATAATAATGCACCCTTTACCTCTTTTGCTTTCCTGGTCGGTGCTATATTGTCAGCCACTGCAGGATACATGGGCATGATAACAGCGACTAATTCGAGCGCACCTACCACCCAGGCTGCAAGGAAAAGTCTTGATACATCATTACGCATAGCTTTCAGAGGCGGTGCCGTCATGGGGATGTCGGTCGTTAGCCTCGGACTTCTGGGATTGAGTGCTGTACTTTTGTTGACTAATCACCTAGTCGGATTAGAAGATACTCTCACGTACATAGCCGGTTTCGGTTTCGGTGCCAGCTCCATAGCGCTCTTCGCACGTGTAGGTGGAGGTATTTACACTAAAGCTGCAGATGTTGGTGCTGATCTTGCAGGAAAGGTAGAGGCAGGCATCGCTGAGGACGATCCAAGAAACCCTGCCGTTATCGCAGATAATGTGGGTGACAATGTCGGTGATGTAGCAGGCATGGGTGCCGACCTTTATGAATCATATACAAACTCTATTATCGCTGCATTGACCCTTGGATATATGTCCTATGAACACTCGAGCATGGTACCATTACTAGCAAGTTCCGTAGATGGCATGGGTTCAGAGATATTCGCTACCCCACTTTTGATCGCTGCTGCAGGAATAATAGCATCTATGATAGCTATATTCTTCGTAAAGACGAAAGAAGATGCTAGTCAGGAAGCTTTACTCAATGCACTGCGACGAGGGACATACGGAGCTGCCGTCATGGTCGCTATACTTTCATTTATCATCGTTTACATACTCGCACCTGATCATCTGGGCATTTGGGGAGCCGTCATAGCAGGTCTGATTGCCGGTTCTTTGATTGGGTATTTCACTGAATATTACACATCAGACAAATATAAACCAACTAAAACTCTAGCCAAATCAACGGAAACAGGGCCAGCTACCTTTATTATCCAGGGTATAGCTAATGGTATGGAAAGTACCCTGTTCCCCGTTATCATCGTATCTGCTACTGTTCTTATCTCGTTCTATTTCGCAGGACTGTATGGTGTAGCGATATCAGCTGTTGGTATGTTATCAACACTCGGGGTTACACTTTCTACTGATGCATATGGTCCTGTAGCAGACAATGCAGGTGGGCTGGCGGAGATGAGTGGTCTGGAACCAAAAGTAAGGGAACGAACTGACGCACTTGACTCTCTTGGTAACACTACAGCTGCAACGGGAAAAGGTTTTGCGATAGGCTCTGCGGCATTAACTGCACTCACCTTGACCGCTGCATATGCATCACAAGTCGGCCTATTTGTCGGAGATTTCAGTATCTTGGAACCACCTGTTCTTGTGGGTATTTTCCTAGGATCAATGATACCATTTATCTTCTGTGCTATCACAATGAAAGCCGTTGGAAAATCAGCATACGAAATAGTAAAGGAAGTAAGAAGGCAGTTCAAAGAGATACCTGGACTTATGAAAGGTGAAACTGAAGCTGATTACCAACGTGTGATCAATCTAAGCACTGCATCCGCCCTTCGTGAGATGGTTATACCCGGTTTGATGGCGATAGTAGTTCCTATTGCCGTCGGCTTACTACTTGGACCCGCCGCACTAGGTGGATTTCTCATGGCCGCAGTTGGCACAGGTTTTGTATTAGCCATAATGATGGCGAATGCCGGTGGCGCATGGGATAACGCGAAAAAGTATATAGAACAAGGGCATCACGGAGGTAAGGGATCAGATGCGCATAAGGCCGGTGTAGTAGGAGATACAGTAGGAGATCCTTTCAAAGATACTTCAGGTCCTTCGCTTAATATATTGATCAAGCTCATGTCCATAGTTTCACTTGTATTTGCCACATTCATAGCTAATAACTATCTTGGGATATTTTTGTAGGTGACAAAAATGTATATAATAGAGCAAAAAGAAGATACTATCCGAATACCTCCACACAGGTTATCAGAAGATTTGGACGAAATAACCAAAGATATAGCAAGAGAAACTTTAGAGGGGATCATCGATGGAAAAAACAAGCTGATAATAATGGCTTTTAATATTGAACGTATAGGCGACGGAAAAGTGGTACATGGCGATGGAGGTATATTCCAGAAGATTACTTTCGATGCTCTGATCTTTGAACTTGAAGAACACGAGATAGTTCTCGGGCATGTGTGCGAAGTTCTAAAGTTTGGTGCATTCATCCGATTCGGTCCTTTGGACGGTCTTTTACATATTAGCCAGATAATGAACGATAAAATAGATATCAATCTGGGTAATCAACGGTTACGTGGTAAGGAATCAAACAAAGAGCTAGGACTCAATGACAAGATAAGAACAAGGATCGTCACCGTTAGCATCAATCAACGCAGTCCCAGGGAGAGCAAAATAGGTCTTACCATGAGGCAGCAAGGTTTAGGTAAATTGGAATGGATCGAAGATGAAAAGGAGGAATAATAAATGGTTAAAAGATTGAAGGCATGCAAAGAATGTAACTCACTCACAGAGGAAAACGAATGCCCTTTATGTGGCGGAGATGTTTCCAGAGAATGGCAGGGATTTCTTGCTATAATCGAAAATGAACATTCAGATATTGCTAAAAAGATGGGGATAAAGACTAACGGTAAGTTCGCCCTGAAGGTGAGAGAATAATATTTTATGAATTCCACTGAATCTTCAGAAGGGCACTACGCACTCCGAAAGGATCAAAGGATTGATCTTCGAAGTACTCTAGGAGATGTAGTGTCGGGTGATCTCCCGATTAAATATACCGATAAACATCCGATTATCACCGTGGGTGACGTAGTTACGGAGGTGTTACATAGGCAAGGTGTGACACCGGACCTTGCGGTGATAGACAACAAAACAAGGAGAGGTGAATATAGCCCCGAACTAGACTACCCTGCTAAAAATATCAGAGTAAATAATCCCCCGGGTATGATTACATTTGAAGCATGGAATGTAATAAAAGACGCCTTGGAAGATTCTGAACCAGTGCTTATAATCGTCGAAGGTGAGGAAGATCTTTTATCGATTGTGTCTATCATTCTCTGCCCCGAAGGGGGAATAGTAATATACGGGATACCATGTAAAGGCATGGTTGTTAACCTTGTAGATCGTCAAAAAAAAGAAAAGTGCTGGGAAGTTATTAATAAGATGAAAAAAGTAGAATAAGGTGTATAAAATGACGGAAATCGAGATAGACATCGAGAATGAAAAGGAAAACAAGCTGTTCAACAGACGAGAACTTACGCTCAGGCTTTATCACAAAGGCGAGCCTACGCCTGCACGTAAAATAGTTAAAACTAAAGTTGCTGAGCTTACAGGGTTCAATAAGGAGCAGGTAATCATTGAAAGTATCAATACAGAATTTGGCAGAGATGAAGCAAAGGTAATTGCTAAACTGTACAATGATAAGGATGATGCTTTGAAATACGAAAGAAAACATGTACTCATCAGGAATGATTTACAGAGGTGAGCTTTCAATGGAAAAAAAAGACCTATACGAAATAGAAGATAATAAGATCAAACGGAAAAGAAAAAATTGTCCCAAATGCGGTGACGGTGTTTTCATGGCTGTCCACAAGAATCGTGTCTCGTGTGGAAAGTGTGGTTATACCGAGTTCAAGAAAAAATAATTGTTATGGGCTCGTAATGTAGCAACTCATATTACACAATTGTGGTTGGGCTACAATGGATATCATTGGGGCCTCCGGAGCCCCAAACCCGGGTTCGAAAATTGGTCTGGCCAACCCAGATCGACCGAAATTCCCGGCGAGTCCGTTTTTCTAAAAAACGGACTACGAGAATGTGTGAGCAGTGTCGTTGGTCCGTTCGCTTAGTTCCATAACACACCAAAACATTATATATACCTCTTTTCATCATCCTAACTACAAAAATAACCAGGAGGATAAATGCATGGCTGAAGAAAACACAGTGTATATCGGTAAAAAAGAAACCATGAGCTACGTGATGGCCGTTGTTACCCAATTCAACAGCGGTTCAAATGAAGTATTTATCAAAGCGAGAGGCAGAGCGATTAGCAAAGCCGTTGACGTGGCCGAGATAACAAAGAACAGATTTGTCCCCAATTCGGAGATAGTCGATATAAAGACAGAAACTGAACAGATCGAAAGGACAGGAGAAGAGGGGACTGCAAATGTCTCAGCGATGGAAATAACTATACGTCTCACCTCTTAATTGATCCATAATAGTACCGAACAAACCCCTTCAATCATTCTTATTTTTGTTGGAGCCTGTCAAGTTTTTAGTGATAGGCTTCGATTATGATAAAAAGCAATAGCTAGGAGATGATTTTCCAAGCTCACTTTATTTTTGAATCCTTTTTTCACCATTTCAGGATTAGTGTTAGAGAAATGTTGTTCCATACATTCCGCACCCCTACTTTAAAAAAATTCATTATTTTTAAAAATATCTGATTCAACCTTGATGTCAAACGATCTGTGTTTGACACCATGCGTATCGAACAAGTCGATCACCTTTTGATGATATTCCTTTTTCACTATTATGACCGCCCTTACCGGTCTCGCATAGGAACCGTCGGGGAGTATTCCCTTTACTTCATATTCATACCTTCCATAGTTTGACTTCTGGATCTTACCGAACAGTTTTTCGTGTAACTTTGTGGTAGCCTTTGCTTCGATGTCTTTTGTCGTGTATAATACGATAGTTGCTTGCATTTGTACCCCGATGGATAGAAAGGTTTATAAATGTTACTCTACTTTATTAGTGTAACATGATATCTACTTACACTCTGAATAATCTGGGGATCGTTGCGGGAACTTGTGAAGAACTAAAAATAGCGGAAATAATCGATACCTTAATACCACCGGACCCTCAACAGAAAGTGACCACGGGTCAAGCGGTCGTAGCGATGATAATCAACGGTCTGGGTTTCTCGAACAGACCTCTTTATTTATTTCCCCAATTCTTCGATAAGAAACCGATTGATGTATTGCTCGGGTGTGATTTCACACCCGACGAATTGAATGATGATACCATCGGGAGGGCTCTCGATAGAACGTTTTCTTTTGGCTGTACAGAGCTATTTTCGTACATCGCTTCTGCAGCCATGACCGAAGCAGGTGTAAGTAAAAAATTTAGCCACCTGGACACTACAACATTCTCCGTCTACGGAGAATATGTTCCTTCCGGTGGCGAGGAGGCGACCATACATATTACCCATGGCCATTCAAAACTGAAAAGACCTGACCTGAAACAGATATTTCTAAATCTGTTGGTGAGCTTTGATGGCGGTGTTCCATTCTTTATGGAAGCACTGGACGGTAACAGTAGTGACTCGTTGGTGATGAAAGAGACGGTGATCTCATTCAAGAAAGGTCTCAAAGCGAACCTTAAAGAGGTCAGTTATCTTGTGGCAGATAGTAAATTCTACTCGAAAGATACAATACGTTCCGCTAAAGACGACCTGTTATGGATCAGCAGGGTCCCTAACACAGTAAAGGAAGCAAAGGAGATCACAGAAGACACCGCTCGTAACATCGATAGTTTAAAAACGCTGGACGGAGAAGAATATACATATCGCAGATATAGATCTAACTATGGCGGTGTAAAGCAAAGATGGCTGGTCATCCATTCTGAACAGGCTAAGAAAAGAACTGTGAAGACAGTGGCGAAAGCGGTAGAAAACGAATATGAAACACTACGAAAACAAGCAAAGAAGCTTCGCAGTAAAGGGTATTACTGCGAACCGGATGCAAGAAAATCTATGTTGCCTTTGTCCAAAAAGGCAAAGTACCATACGGTGAATATAACGGAGATAGAAAGGGAAGAAAGGTATAAAGGAAGAGGCAGACCTCCAAAGGACGATACAAAGGAGAAAAAGGTGACCTTCTACCCGGAATATATTATCGAAAGGGATGAGGAATCTATCGAGTTGGAGATAGATAAAAGATCGATCTTTATAGTCGCCACAAACGAACTATCGGAGGATAAGCTGACCGATCAAGAGGTCTTTGATAACTACAAAGGACAGAAACATGTAGAGAGGGGCTTTAGATTTTTAAAGGATCCACTCTTCTTTGCCTCTTCGCTTTATCTCAAAAAACCAGAAAGAATTGTCTCGCTCACCATGACGATGTGCTTATCTTTACTGGTGTACAGTATATGTGAACGAAAGCTGAGAAAGACATTGAAGGAAATGGACGAAAACGTAAACAACCAGGTCGGTAAACCGACCCAAAAACCAACACTCAGATGGATATACCAGCTGTTCGAAGACGTACACTATGTTAAGATCGAGGAAGAGGATGGCGTCCGAACAATTGTAAAAAATGTACGAGCTGATGGGAAGATTGCATTGAAAATGCTAGGGCCGAAGTACATGGACAAGTACTTGATCACCGATTCTTGAGATGGCCAGGATGGACTGGAAAAAATAACAGGTTTTAACAATCTAGGGTGCGGAATGTGTGTTGTTCAACAACATTATTCGTTTTAGGAACATCTGCAACTTCATAGAAGTTAG
>CAZAMQ010000026.1:0-30553 GCA_964486225.1 uncultured Thermoplasmata archaeon
ATCCTTTAGGAATGGTGGACGGGCCTAACATGTATATGTACGTGCGGAACGACCCGATCAACGCACGAGACCCCAGCGGCCGGTTGACAGGAGAACCCAGTTACGATGATATTATGAATGAAAAAGCTCTTAGGGCAGGAGAAAATGCAAGGGATTACTGTAACGAGAGACATGAATATACTAGAACACCGCCATACCTAATTGTTTTTATCGGACCAAGAGGTTATGTTGAGGTATGGGCAATTTTGAGATACACAGAGAATAAAGCATGGAATGATTGCTACCGTGAAAATTTACGACACTTCCTTGAATTAGAATTCACCAAACCAAAATTCGATCTTAGATATCAATACGGATCTAGATACTGGATGATGGAAGGTGGAGGAGGGCCACTCTATGATCTTATTAGAGTTGTTATGCGGTGAAAAAATGCATGAAAAAAAGAAGTTGTTTTTTGTAGTTGTATTATGCACCCTGTTGTTCATATCGTACATAGGATCATTTTTGATGCTTTCAACAGTCTCAGGTTCACAGGAAGTTGTAGCGGAAGAAGAACATCCGTGGCCTTGCTTCGGCGGTAATCCCCAGAGAACTGGACAGAGTTTTTACAACACTGAACATGTGGGCGGAGCAATAATGTGGACCTTTGATACAGGGGGAGCTTACAGTTCATCACCCGCTATTGACAGGGACGGCACGATATACGTGGGTTCTTGGGGTAACTACCTCTTTGCCGTAAATCCGGACGGCTCGGAAAAATGGCGATATCCAACAGGAGGCCGTGTTGAATCATCCCCCACGATCGGTGTGGATGGTACGATATATGTGGGTTCGGACGACAGCAAATTGTATGCAATCGATCCTGATGGAACCCTCAAATGGGAATTTCGTACAGAACATGTTGTAGAATCTTCACCGGTTATCGGTGTAGATGGTACGATATATATTGGTGCCGACGACGGGTTTTTATACGCAATCAATCCTAATGGAACATTAAGTTGGACTTATCAATTAATGAATATCTACATTAAGCCTTGGTGTTCGCCAGCCGTTGGTTTAGACGGTACGATATATATCGGTTCTAGTAACAGTAAATTGTACGCAATCAATCCAAACGGCACGCTCGATTGGATATTTGACACTGATAGTGCTATGGCTTCCTTGGTTTCCACTGCTGCAATTGGTACAGATGGCACAATATACGTAGGTTACTCGGATAACAATTTGTATGCGATCAATCCGGACGGCACACTCAAATGGAGTTTTAAAACGAAGGATACAATTCGATCATCCCCGGCAATAGACTCGGATGGTACAATCTATGTCGGTTCGTGGGACAATCGATTGTATGCCATAGACCCAGATGGTACGCTTAAATGGAGCTATAGAACAGGTGGCTGGGTGGCATCTCCGGCGATAGGAGCTGACGGTACAATCTACTTTGTATCTTCGGATGATATAATACATGCACTTAATCCGGACGGCACACTTAGATGGAATTTTCGTGCAAAAGGAATTGGTGAAACTTCTCCGGCGATCGGATCCGATGGTACGGTTTACATACATTGTACAAACGGTCTATGTGCTTTCGGTGGTGGACGCGGCACCCAAGTAAAAGAGAGCGAATCAGAATTGTTTTTATTATCTATCATTTCAGGCGCGGGTGTTGTCTTTGGGGCAGCCTTATTATTAGCAAAGCAAAGCATGAATAAAACGAATCCCTACTATCAGCAATTACACAGAACCGATGAGTCCGAAACATTGTTGTCAGAGATAAAAAAGTCAGCTGACATAAAGTATGTAGCTTTAGGTATCGTTTCGATCGCTATAGGCCTTTTTTTATTCTATTATGTCCCATTCGATATAATGTACGGTTACATTGATCATCCATATCGTGTAATAGGTATTTCGACATTGTTTTTAGGGGTCGCAATCTCAGTGATCGGGGTATTCATAAAAAAGGTACGCGTTAAGAATTTAGATATACAAATACCTGATGATTATCGAGTTCATAGCCACGATAAAGAGTCGATTCAGATCACAACAAGATACACCGCAGATGTTCGTGTGATAGCAATTGGAATTTTGTTTGTTTTATTTGGATTTATCATATTCTTATTAAATCCGCTGATAGTATATGGTTCCCCGCCTAACGAGCCTACACCCGTGGAGATACTCATTCTCTCGGGCGTCATTATCGCAGTTGTGGGTCTATTTATAGATAAAAAGGAAGAAATAAAATCTTTACCACGTCCGGATGATGATTACCCGCCTTTGGGATACACACCTCGGAATTATATCAAAAAACCCGGTATGAAGAGATGTCCAAGGTGTGATGAAGTGGCAGTAGTTGTCGAAGAAGATAACTCCGCATTCTGTGAACACTGCAGTCATTCAACCGTGGATTATTCCAAATGGACTGATTATTAATTTAAAGAAGTCTAGGAATTGACAGGATCTAAATTTAGCGTACGGATACAATCGAAGAGGCAATATATTACAAAGAACATACTAAGCGGACCAAGAGATGTGATATATGAAATGACAATCAATTATGATGGTGATAACCGCATGCTTAGCATGGGTGAGTTGAAGTTCGACTACGACAATGGCAACTAACCCGGAGGCATACGCACTCTGCATGACAGCCTTAAAGGTTTGCGGTTCCTCGGGGTTCCAATCTTTATTGAAGGTTGTGCAATAGCAGGACATGCATTCACGGGCAAAAAGATTTATACCGTCGGACGTTTGAAACCGAACATGAAGTTGGTATTCTTGGGTACCGGCGGGAGTTACCCTTCACCCGGACGTAACGTATCTTCCATAGCCCTCGAACATCACGGGGACGTTTACCTGCTGGACTGTGGAGAGGGGACCCAAAGGCAGATGATGCGCTCTTCACTTTCGTTCATGGACGTCAAAAAGATTTTTATAACACACTTTCACGGCGATCACTTTCTAGGTCTCCCCGGGTTGATACAGAGCATGAAGCTCAACGAAAGAGAGGAACCCCTGGAGGTATACGGACCCGCGGGTACCGTTAAACTGCTGGATATACTGATGAGACTGGGTTACTTCAACCCCAACTTCGAAGTCCATGCACACGATATGTACCCAGGAGCGTCACTGGATTTCAATAGAACCTCAGTTAGAACCGTAAAAGCGGATCACAGTGTACCCGCTCTGGCTTATGTATTGAAAGAACATGACAGACCGGGTCGGTTCGATAAACCCAAGGCACTTGAGATGGGAGTTCCCGAAGGACCTCTCTTCGGCAGGATTCAAAGAGGTCAAACCGTAGAGGTCGACGGTAAAAAGATAGGGCCCGACGACATCTTAGGTCCGCCCAGGAGGGGAAGAACAGTAGTCTATTCCGGCGACACAAGGCCGTCGGTGGATATACAGGAAGCTGCAAAGGACGCCGAGATACTCATACACGAAGGTACCTTGGAATCCGCTATGTCCGACCTGGCACTTGAACGAGGGCATTCGTCGGTAAAACATGCCGCTCAAGTGGCAAATAGAGCGGGTGTAAAAAAACTCTTTATTGTACATATAAGCCCCAGATACGTGAATGCAGCGGTGCTGGAGAATGAGGCCAGAGAGATCTTCGAGAACAGCGTCATACCCAAGGACCTATACGAATACCAGATCAAAACATCACGAAAAGAATAAAACAAACCTTCCTTATGCATTAACAGATGGACACTCTAACAGATCACATAGTCGGGATAAATCGGGATTTCGAACCTACCAAGATATTGATATATACCGATTCAAGGGAGTTCATGGAGTCGGTATCAAAGAATATAGAAAACGTCCCCATGATCATAGTCACCAATAAACCACCTATCTCCTCCCTCTTATCCAGAAGTAACATACATTTCAGGAAAACACATTATCCACCGCCCACCGGGTTCAACGTATTGGAAGAGGCCAAAGAGGTTGTACTTACCTGTTACGCCGAAGGACTGCTTTCCATTACGGACAAAGTATTGTTCGTTACTTCAAGTGTTTTCGAGGCTATTTTATTGTTCGATATGCAGGACATAGGCGCCATAAGTTTGGAGAAAAAGCTGCAGGGAAGGATGGACATCAGATTACTGGAGGCGGTATTCAAGGTAAGTACGATGATAGTCCGAGAGGGTAAGGAAGGCTTACCACTTGGAGGTCTGTTGATAATGGGTGACGTTAATAACGTGATGAAGCACACCCGGGAGATGATAAAAAATCCCCTTGCCGGATGTTCTCCCCGAGAGCTTAACATACTGAACAGGGATAACTGGAACACCATAAAGGAGTATTCCATGCTCGATGGAGCCATAATATTCGATAAAGATGGCAATCCCGTGTCGGCAGGTAGGTATGTGATATTCGACAAGATGAACGAGATCACGGTGGAACAAGGACTTGGAGGAAGACATCTTGCAGCAGCCTATATATCATCGAAGACAAGGACTATTGCCGTAGTGGTTTCTTCGGAAGGGGTTATATATATATACAAGGACGGGGTAAATATATTCAAACTGAATATGATATGAGGCATATCGCTTGAAGTGAGACAAAGCAATATATATGACCCCTTATCTTAAGCAATAAATAATAGAACGAAAAAAGGCGTTGAATAATTATGAAATTGACATTCCTAGGCGGTGTTAGCGAGGTCGGACCCCTTTCCATGGTGATGGAGTACAGAGGGACCAATTTTATCTTCGACCACGGCATGCTGCCGGCAAATCCCCCCGAATACCCGATGAGACCACCCATGGTCGATTTCGCGATGCTATCACACTCCCATCTAGACCACTGTGGGATGATACCCAGTCTTGTCAGATCTTACGATGTGAGAATACTCGCCACCCACCCGACCATCGAAGTAGCGGAGCTCCTTCTTTATGACAGCCTTAAGATCGCAGATATAGAAGGTTACCCAAAATTCTTCGATAAAGCTGATATCAAGAGGACGAAGACCGCTTTCGATATGGTGGGTTTTAATTCAAAAAGAGATGTAGGCGGTATGGAGATAGAGATACATTCCGCAGGGCACATACCCGGATCAAGTATGTTCGAACTCAGAGGCGACGATACAACCCTCTTCACCGGTGATATAAACACAACGAACACAAGGCTCCAATGGGGCGCCCATCCCGTCAAATGCGATAATCTGATACTTGAATCAACCTATGGCGGAGAGGACCACCCCGATAGAATTGAAAGCGAGGAAGAGTTCCTTGATACCATCGATGATACTCTGAATGAAGGAGGGCAGGTAATAGTACCGGTCTTTGCAGTAGGCCGTACCCAGGAGATACTTATGCTGCTCAACGATAGAGATTATGATGTATGGTACGACGGTATGGGGAGAACGGTAAACAGGATATACCTGAACCACGAAGGGTTCATCAGATCGCCCAAGGCGCTGCGGGATGCCGTCGGAAACGCCAATGAGGTACATTCGCACAATATGAGAAAGAAGGCTATGGAGGCTGAAGTGATAGTCTCCACCAGCGGTATGATAGAAGGGGGGCCGGTGTTGAGTTATATACAGAATATAAGAAGGGACGACCGCAGTTCCATACTGCTCACAGGCTACCAAGTTCCCGGTACAGGTGGCGATATGCTCATTGAACGAGGTATGATAAAGGACAGGGGTGCGACCATACCCGTGGAATGCAAAGTTAAACGCTTTGACTTTTCCGCCCATGCAGGCCATTCCGAGCTGTTGGAATTCGCCAGGGGCTGCGATCCTGAAAACGTTGTGTTGATGCATGGCGATGCGCGTGAACTCGTGGCGGAAGACCTGTCAGAATTTAACGTATATATACCGAAGGAAGGGGAGGTAGTGGAGTTGTGAGATCAAATGAAGGCTAGTCATGTTAGAGAAGAGGTACGTAGATTCCTCAAAGAGGATATCGGTTATGGTGATATAACCACGGAACTTATCGGTGAAATAGGGAAAATAGAGGCCGAGATCGTCGCCAAAGAGGATTTTGTGGTGAGCGGTATCCGTGAGGCAGGTATGGTATTCGAAGAGACAGGGGCAGCCTGGACCTCGGAATTCCGCCCGGGAGACCTTACGAAGAAAGGTGATCTGGTCATGGAGATTCTAGGACCAGCCCGTGCCGTTCTGACCGCAGAAAGGCTTGCACTTAATATCCTTATGAGGATGTCCGGTATCGCTACCGCGGTAAAAAGGCTGGCAGAACTGGCTGGGGAAACCAAGGTAGCTGCCACTCGAAAAACAACACCTGGTTTCCGCTACTTCGAAAAGAAAGCTGTATTCGAAGGAGGGGGAGATACACACAGATACAGGTTGGATGATATGTTTCTCATAAAGGACAATCACATCGCCGCCTGCGGTTTGGAAGAAGTCATCGATAGGGCAAAGAAGGCATCGATGTACAAGAAGATAGAGGTAGAGGTATCGTCCGTGGATGATGCCATAAAGGCGGCTGAGCTGGGTACTGACATGATCATGCTCGACAATATGTCTCCTTCCCAGGCTAGGGAATCCTTCAATAGGGTGAAAGAGATCGATAATAAGATAATGATCGAGATATCTGGTAATATAGATGAAAATAACATCGCGGAATACGCACCCTATGCGGATGTGATCTCCTGTGGTTTCATCACCCACTCGGTACGATCGGTGGACGTTTCACTCCGGATAACTTGTCAGGAATAGGATATCATGTGGTACATCTCCGTCGCCAGGTTCGTCATAGGCATTTCCTTCCTTGCCATAGCATCAATGAGTGACTTGAAGACGAGACGGGTCAGTGATAAGATATGGATGGGCATGGGCGGAGCGGCTTCCGTCTTGCTGACAGTACAACTTTTTCTAATGGGTGCAGGATGGATCTATTATCTTATATTCGTCCCCATAGTGGTACTGCTCTCAGAAGCACTTTTCGAAGTGCCCGAGCTTTACGCCGGAGGAAAGTTGAATATACCCGTACTCGGCTGGTTACTGCTGCCGGTATTTACGATATCGTACCAGATACACACCATCGGTAGCGACATTCTTTTCTGGTCACTCTTCACCATACCCGTGATGATGGTACTAGCCTTCTTTTTCTATTATATCGGTATAATTTACGGTGGCGCCGATGCCAAAGCCGTGCTTGTTCTTGCAATACTTATGCCCTTTTACCCCAACATTTCCGGTTTCACCCATGCTAGCCTTTCCATGGAACATGTCTCACTCATGGAGATATTTTTCCCTTTTACCTTCTTGATTCTGTTGAACTCCTGCTTGATATTGCTCGTTCTACCTGTAGCATATCTGGTATTGAACCTAAAAAACGGAGATATCGGATTTCCCCAGATGCTCTTCGGTTATCGAAAGAACATCAAGGATATTCCGGATTCCTTCGTATGGCCCATGGAGCGATATGGTAGAGACGGGAAACTAACAGTCAAATTATTACCCAGGGGGGACGAGGAAGAGATCATCGAATCTCTCAGGCGCAGGGGACGTAAACGTGTTTGGGTAACTCCAAAGATACCTTTTATCGTCCCCATGAGTATAGGATTTGTGTTTTCTTTTGTTATCGGTAATCCCATATCACATCTGTTATCGAGCTTGTTTTAGAAAGGTTTATTTTGGATGGAAAAGTTTTTGATAATAAGTTTTACGAAACCTTTATATACTTTATGTGTTTAATCGTAATATATCGTTAAGCGAACATGTTCCTTGTTCCCCCCTTACGGAGGATTTTAAATTGAGGATAGAAGGAAAGATCGTGAACCTACCTGGCAGAGGCCTGATTATCGGCCGATTTCCACGCCCCGTTCCTTTAGAAAGTTCTGTAATGGATAACCGAAGAAAGAGAATCGGGAAGGTAGTTTCACTTCTAGGCCCTTTAGATAAACCATACACGGCCATAAAGATATATGGTAAACCTAAAAATCCTCTGTCATTGATAGGGCGCGATGTATTTATCGAGGTGGAGTAAACATGGTGGAAGATATAGAAGACAAGAAAGAAGAGAGGATAGAGAGAGTAATAAATTGTCCGGAATGTGGGAGTAGACACCTGGCGCAGGATTACGACAGGGGAGAACTTGTCTGCGAAGACTGTGGTTTGGTGGTGGATGCTCATTACGTTGACTCCGGTCCGGAGTGGCGTTCATTCGACATGCAGCAGGAGGAAAGTAGGTCTCGAACCGGTGCACCCATGACCGAGATGGTTCATGACAAAGGTCTTTCAACAGGGATAGACAGATCTAACCGAGATTCCTACGGAAGGGCCATCCCCAGCAAGAAGAAGGCACAGATATACCGATTAAGAAAATGGCAGCGGCGGATACGCGTATCCGATGCCACAGAGAGAAACCTTGCATACGCACTGCAGGAACTGGACAGGATGGCGTCCACGATGGGTCTGCCAAATAATATACGTGAAAGCGCTGCAGTTATATACAGAAAAGCGGTGAAGAAGAACCTTATACGCGGACGCAGTATCAACAGTGTTGTGGCAGCTTCTCTGTACGCTGCCTGCAGAAAGGCAGGAGTTCCACGGACCCTGGATGAGATAGCGGATTCAACATCTTCCGATCGAAAGGAGATAGGTAGGACTTACAGATTCCTTAGCAGAGAACTGGTGTTGAAGTTAAAACCGACACGTCCGGAGGAGTATCTGGGACGATTCTGCAGCGAGCTCAGCCTTAGCGGTAAGGTAAAGAAAGTAGCTGAGAACATAATAAAGAGGGCGGAAGAGAAAGAGTTGGTCTCTGGCAAAGGGCCTACAGGTTTAGCCGCTGCCGCCATCTACATAGCATCGATACAGGAAAACAAAAGACGTACTCAGCGTGAGGTAGCCGAGGTTGCAGCAGTCACAGAGGTAACCGTAAGGAACAGGTACAAAGAACTGGTGGAGAAATTAGGTCTGGATATAGAAGTGTAGTACGAAAACATAAATATTTTATACATCTACATACTCCGAACCTCTGTGATAAAATGGTAGTTAATGTAGATGAAGATGCCTGTATAGGCTGTGGACAATGCGAACCTGAATGCCCAGTTGATGCTATCGCAGTAAACGATATAGCCGTCATCGATGAAGATGCGTGTATCGACTGCGGAAACTGTGTGGACATATGCCCGGTTGACGCGCTCAGCTTTTAAACCCATTCCCGTTTTTTACTATTTTTTAAGGTACTGTTGTTTACCGGCAGTATGTTGGTATGTTCCCGAGGTATGTTACTGTGGATGAACACCAGGTGACCTTCTTTCGTAACCACCATGGTCTCTATCCAACCTTCGCAGTCATATCTATGTTCAGACTTTAGCTCACCGTCCGTATCCAGTTCGTAGAGTGCAGGATGTTCTTTCCTTTGGCCACCTACGAATACGGCCCCGTTCTCGTACAAGATATCGACGCCGTTACTTCCCGAATATGATCTCATCCATCCGACATCCCCTTCTTTGAAGCAAGAGATGACCACGAGTTTGCCTTCGTGCTCGCCTGTTAAATATACACTATCTTCACCGGAACAGATATCGAGGATCATACCCTGGCCGATCCTCTTTTCCCATATGATATCACCATGTGCATCCATCTTGATGAGTGAGTTTACCCAACCGTCGCCCGGATCCTTGCTTACAACCACGAGGTAACCATCATGGATCTGAACCATCCCGCCCGTAAGAACGTCTTTTTCCGCACATAAATCCGTCTCCCATATCCTATTTCCATAGTGATCTGTCTTCATCACGGATATGCTTTTTTCACCATCTTTTATCTTCCCTTCACCAAGGAGTATAAATCCCTCTTCTTCGATAGCGTGGTAAAAACAATCGTTTCCTTTGAGCTTGTGGGTACGCTCCCATATACGGTCGCCTTTTTTATCCGTTTTCAACAAGTAAGCTTTCCAATCCTTACCTCCTGTCTTCGAAGGGATCCCCTCTGAAGCCCCGCAAACCAAAAATCCGTCGTCTAAAGCTATTATATCATGCGCCTCGTGATAGGATATATCGTCACCGAAGGTTTTTCTCCACGATATTTTACCGTAAACATCGATCTGAAGGATGATGGCCTTGTATATGCCCCTTAGAAGGGTACCTGCACACAGGTAGAGATCACCATCTTCAACCACCGATGTGACAACGATGTCATCCAATTTTACACATCTGTTATCTGTTATAGAAATCCCGTCCGGTGGATCGTTCTATCTTGATACCGCTCTCCTTGATCATCCTTTCCGCCAGTTCATCCGGGTATCCCTCCTTGTAAACTATCCTCTCTATCCCCGCGTTTATCACTATCTTAACGCATAGTACACAGGGGTGGTGGGTTGTGTAGAGGGTCCCCTCCTTCACACTAGTTCCGAATACTGCGGCCTGGATCACGGCGTTCTGTTCGGCGTGAACTCCTCTGCAAAGCTCGTGTCTCGTACCGGATTTGGCCCCCATCTCCTCTCTCAAACAGCCCACATCACCGCAGTGGGGCATGTTCTTCGGAGCTCCGTTGTATCCTGTGCTGATCACTTGTTTGTCCCTGACTATCACTGCGCCCACTTTGCGTCTCAAGCAGGTGGAACGTTCCGAAGCCAGGGACGCCATGGCCATGAAATATTCATCGACGGTAGGTCTGTTCATGATTACGCAAAACATACACTATCTTATCACTTTTTCGCACTCTATCCTCTGAAAACCTTTTAATCCGGCCTAACCCTGAAGGTCGTATGGAATTCTTTAGTCCCGGAAAGTATTTTCCCGCCATCTCGGTTACCGGAGAACGATGCGAACTCAACTGTCCGCACTGCCGGGGTAAATATCTCAAGGGGATGAGGTCGGTTGAAACACCGGATGAACTCTACGACGCAGCATGCGAATTGATGTATGAAGGTAAACAGGGTTTTCTTCTCAGCGGCGGCTGCGACGGCGACGGACGGGTACCGTTAACCGATTTCATGGAGATCATCGGGGATATAAAAAAAGAAACAGATCTAAAGATAAATGTACACACTGGTTGGATCCGTGAGGAAACAGCCAACGACCTAGCAGGTACGGGTGTTGATGTTGTTTCTTACGATATAATCGGTAGTTCGGAGACTATCTCCCGTATCTACGGACTGGAGATAGATGTACGATACATCCTTCGGGGATACCAGGCACTGTTGTTACGTGGGATAAAGACTGTTCCACATGTTACGGTCGGTTTGCATCATGGAAAGATAAAGGGTGAATTCCACGCGGTGGACCGGGTATCAAAGACGGATAAGCTGATAATCAATTCACTTATACCATCGAGATCCTTCGGTCGAAGCGTGTCCGACGGAGATATTCTATCGGTTCTGGAACATGCACGAGGCGTGATCAAAGGTAAAATAATCCTGGGATGTATGAGGGAGAGGGGAAGAACGGAGTTAGAGATAGCGGCTTTGAAGATCGGCGTGGACGGTATAGTGAATCCCGGAAGGAAAACTGTCGAATGGGCGGAGGAACATCACGATGTAAAATGGTACACGGGCTGCTGTTCCCTCTATAGATAGTAATATATTCGGTGGCACATATTTTTTGTTCAACGCGTAGGTATCCACTATTCCACCACCAAAACGTTGGTCTTCGGTTTCTATCCAACCGTGTCAGCAGTTGTAAACAAAATATATATGCCTTTTGATACCTAATACATACATGCACGATATAGTCATAGAAGATATCGAGGAACTGGAGTCATTGTTGTCAAGAGCTTACTGGATAGAGGAGGATTTTGAACAAATGGCACTTTGGGACGGATTCACTTCTGTCGATGAAAAGTACAGAGATATATTATTTCGGCTATCTCACGATTCCGAGAAGCACAAGATAATGCTTAAAAAGGTGATCAAGAACATAAAAGGTATCGATATGGAATCGATAAAACAAAATACCAAAGAGAGTAACAGAAGTAAGGTGAAAAGAAGCATGATCGACGAGGATCTTCTCGGTGAGATATCAAAAAATGACACGTTGGCACTTGAGATATACACAAATAATCACAAATATACTTCAAGGGAATTCATCAACGATGTGTGGTTAGGAGAAAGTGATGACGATTTTTTCAAAACATTCCGCACTCTTATAGATCAGGAAAAAAAACATATAAACCTACTGAAGCCCTATGTTGGAAAACTAACACGGATTCGTTGATGTTTCTAAAACGAAAACCATAAGAACATTTATTAATGGTGAGCGGATAACTTAATTCTCCACAGACAATGAACAGTGGAAAAACCTAGGTGCCCGTAGGGCTTCTAGGTCACAATAAAATTCCCCACGGAGGGAAAAAAACATGGCGGAGATAAAAGTAGAAAACGTGGTCGCATCTGCAACCCTTGGAGAATCCTTCGATCTTGACGAGGTACACAGGATATTAGACGGTTCCGAGTATGACCCCGAAAAGTTCCGCGGGGTAATATTTAGAATCAGAACTGAAGAGTTGGGAACATCCGTGTTGATATTCCGAAGCGGTAAGATGGTATGTACCGGTGCCACAGAGGTTCCTGAGATATACCGCACCGTTGATTATTTAAAGGAAATACTCACCGAGAACGGATTGTCAGTATTGGACGTTCCCCTGGTGGAGGTGCAGAATATAGTGGCAACAACAGACCTAGGTCACACTCTTAACCTCAACTCCGTGGCCATTTCGTTGGGATTGGAAAGGATCGAATACGAGCCTGAGCAGTTTCCCGGATTGGTGTTTCGGATGGCAGAGCCCAAACTGGTAATGCTATTTTTCGGCTCCGGAAAAGTGGTTTGCACAGGTGGAAAAACCATAGAGGACATAAAAGAAGGCGTAGAGAAGGTATCTTTGGAGTTAATCAAAACCGGCTTCCTTCCAGAGAAAAAAACTTAATCTAACCTCTCCCTTTAGAGATGTATTATGGCAGATATCAAAAAAGAAGCTATCTCTCTTGGCAAGGATTTTGCCTTCGCGATGTTTATATTGTTCATAATTCTCGGTTCACTTTATGTTTACAGCGGTAGGTGGCCGCCCATGGTGGTGGTGGAATCTTCCAGTATGAGTCATTCGGATGCCAGTCAATTGGGTGTTATAGATACCGGTGATATAGTCGTAGTTAGACGATCAGATGATATCGTTACATATGTAGAGGGTAGAGCTTCGGGTTATTCCACATATGGGCAGTATGGAGACGTGATCATATACCGCCCTATGGGCAGTGACGAGCGCACGCCTATCATCCATCGTCCTGTGATTTACTTAGAGTTCAACAGTACTTCTCGTTCTTTCGATGTGCCTTCCTTGAGCCACCTAGAATTCGGAACGGACTGGTGGTCTCCCCACGGCGAGGGGCGTTGGTGGAGCCTGGATACAAGCTTGAGCATAATCGATTACGGATATAACGATGTAAACGTAACCATCGATCTGTCCGGTCTCCTCAACTATGAACACTCAGGATTCATAACCATGGGTGATAACAACATCACACCAACCGAAGGCAGATATGATCAGCTCTTCGGCACTATCTGTCCGGCACCCGTAAGAGAGGGATGGATAGAGGGAAAGGCCAGAGGCGAACTCCCCTGGTTCGGTATCTTGAAATTATCTTTGATGGGTAAGACAGATGATATACCTAGGAACAGCATGGTGTCATTAATCATCTCCATAGCTATTATAGTTGCATTACCATTTTTGATCGAAGGGGTGAAAGAACGAGTATTTCCGGAAGATATAGAAGAGGATGAGAAAGAACCTGACGAACCTGAAGAAGAATCCGTTCCACCTTCCATCACATAAGTCTCGTTTGCGTCTGGGTCACTGATCTTAGCTCTTTTACAGGGACGATGCTATCGTCCTCTTCGATGGTACGTATCGTATCAATGCGAGGAACACTTGCTTGGATCTCCCTTGTCCTTCCTCTCCTCCCGAAGGATTTTACCCTTGCGTGTATCAATCCCAGCATATCCAGTTCCGAGATGAGGTCGGCGATCCTTCTCTGGGTTAGTGAATCCAGCCCGGATTTACCGCATAATTCCTCGTAACCGGAATAAACTTCACCGGTTGTTAATTTTTCATTACCATTTTTGGAACTGAGTAATATGGAGTACATGACCAATTTAGAATGGGTAGGTAGAGTCATCACTGCCTCTCTGACACAGTCCTGCTCGATCTTGTTTTTTGCCTTGTAAACGTGATTCGTGGTGACCTGTGAGCTTCTTTCCCTCTCGGCGATCTCAGTGGATATCCTGAGGAGGTCAAGTGCTCTCCTAGCGTCTCCATGTTCTTGTGCCGCTAGTGCAGAACATAAAGAAATCACATCCTCGCCCATTATCTTCTCGCATTCGAAGGCTTTTTTTACCCTTTCACCAAGTATGTCCTTCAATTGGTCTGCGTTGTATGGGGGGAAGATCATCTTTTCTTCGCCCAGCCGACTCTTAACCCTGGGATCAAGAAATTCGGTAAATTTAAGGCTATTAGAGATACCTATCAAACTTACTTTACTCTGTTTCAATTCGGAGTTTATCTTCGATAGGTGGTACAGTACGGCATCTCCGCTTTTCGTGATCAACTTGTCCAGTTCATCTAGGATGATGACTACCACTCTTGCCTTTTCGTCTATCCTTTCTTTCAACGCATCGTACACCTTTTCCATAGGCCAGCCGGTGAATGGTATATGTTCGCTCCAGTTATGGATGAACTTGTTACCTATGTTTTTCATCACTCCGTAGTGAGTATCCACTATTTCACAGTTGATGTAAACGTATTCTACTTGATGAACATTATAGTCCTCTAAAGCCGAGTTCAAGTCACTGTCATTATCCTTCTTTAACCGTTGGACCTCTCGTTCAATATAACGTACAACAGCGGTTTTCCCGGTTCCCGTCTTTCCAAATATGAGTACGTTGGACGGTCGGTCGCCCCTTAGTGCTGTGACCATGATGGAAGCAAGAGAGTCTGTGTACTCCTCACGGTGTGGTAACTCTTCAGGTATGTATGATGGCCTGAGTATGTCCCTATCGCCTTTGAATATCGGTTTAGATTGTATGTGATTGCTGAATATGCTTTCTATCATGTATGTATATCTCCTTCGAGTGAGGCATCCCACGAGACCCCTCCATTTCCAGTGGAAAACATCCCACACAGATAACGACTTTTGACAGGTACTCGTTTAGGGATTATCAGTATAGATAGCACTGTTAAAAAAGGTTTCGTCAGACGCTTCTTTCCCTCTTGAAATGCTTCTTTTTTCACTAGGGATTTATAGGTAAAACTACTCAAGGAAAACGATTTTTATTAGTGTCTGCCAGAATTAATCGGTTGAACTTAACATCCCGGATAATCAAATAAGTATCTCGCCTATTTCCTCTTCGAGCATCTCCGCTAGTTTTTCCTTCATCTCGACCTTCAATTTGGGAGGTATCAGTTCCATACCAAGGTCTGCACTCGCCTTGGCTATGATGGCATAAGAAAAAGCTTCCTTCGCTTTAGCTTCCATCATCATCTCTACTCCCTTCTTGAACTCGGCCTTTATCTCTTCGTTCTCATCCAACTTTGCGCGGATATGTTCCTTTATCTCTTCCTTGATCAATTCCTTGACGGATTCCATTATCAGGTTTTCAGTGCTGGTGAGTTCCTCACTGGATTCAAGGAGGTTTAACAGGGTCTTCTCTACCTTCGGCATGTTATTCACCATCAGTACATATGATAGGTGATATAAGGTTTTGCCGCAAGATTCTCATTCCATAACGATAAATATATCCTTGAACATACGGTAACCGATAACATGAGGATATCACTCGTCCAGAAGAAGCATATAATCGGCAGCAAGAAGAAGAACCTGGAGATGATAGAGGAAACCGCATCCAAAGCGGTTACAGAGCTGTTGGTCTTCCCGGAAATGTTCCTTACGGGGTATACCATCGGCGACAGTTACTGGAGGGAAGCCGAAGCCATCCCGGGTCCTTCATCACAGGCCCTATCTCGCATGGCGGTAGATAATAACATGACCATCATCTGCGGTATGCCCGAGCGCCCGGTGCCCGACATAGGCAGGCTCTATAACTCCGCCCTCATATGCACTCCCAACGGGAAGATGGGTTCTTACCGAAAAACATACCTTGCTAATTTCGGACCCTTCGATGATAAGAGGTACTTCACTCCTGATTCGGAACTACCCATATTCGACACACCTCTTGGCAAGATAGGTATAGTCATATGTTACGACCTTTTCTTTCCCGAACTGACCAAATACTATGCCATGAATGGCGCGGACATCATATTATGTATATCAGCATCACCTTCGTCCACCAGAGAGTTCTTCGAGAACGTTATGGTGGCAAGAGCCATAGAAACTACGTGCTTCGTACTCTATTCGAACCTATTGGGCCGTGAAGAACAGATGGAATTCTGGGGTGGTAATGCCGCCATCTCACCCAAAGGAAAAATTCTTGCCAAGGGCCCTTATTTCCAGGAGGACATCGTAGAGGCGGAGCTGAACATGGAAGAACTTTACAAGGCCAGGGTGGGCAGACCAGTACTGAGCGATACCAGAAGGGAGGTATTGGAGAATCTCCTGTGATGATCATATTATCGACATAATCACAAGGAGAACTGCCAGGACGATTATCATGTATCTCACAGCGTCGGTAACAGGTACCTGACTGACTAATCCCTTAGACCGGTTCAACTTCAGTCCAGCCAGTTTTGGCGCAAGCAATATTCCAAGGATAACACCCACTACGGTAGTACCCAGAAAGGCCAGGCCGTGTATATCGTAGATATAAGATATCTCCATGTAACCGGGTGCCGCAAAGATGGCGGATGGTATCAGCACGGAGGTGGCGGGTATTATCACGCTCTTCATCCAAAGTGACGAGGCTGCACCCATGAATATGCATATACCGCCCAGGGCGGTCAGGGGTGCCATTATGCTCTCGGGCACATATGTTCTATTCGCCTTTTTGGAGGATAGGTGGAATACCCTTACCAGTGAGATCACCGTTAGCACGTGTGTAAGTATTATGATCCCGTAAACGTAAGGGTAGTCTGCAGCGGCTTTGAGTATTAGGGTACCGCTGTAAAAACCGTTTAGAGGAGGAATACCCATGACCGAAAGTACGCCGAGGATAAGACCGATGGTCACCAACACATTTGAATTCGTCAACGACAGTTTTCGTATGTCCCTGGTCCCGTGTATGTATGCAAGGGCACCGCATACCAGGAGTAGTAAGCACTTGAAAAGAGAGTGGTTGATCATGTGCATTATGCCGCCGGCTATACCCAGAGGGGTCCAAAGAGCGATAGACGCTGTGATGATCCCCATCTGACTGATGGTCAGCCATGCAAGTATCTTCTTCAGGTCGTAGTACCGTAGTGTCATCATCACACCGGCCAAAGCTGTAAGCAGTGCCAGGAAAAGTATGACACCTCGGATTAAAGGCGTGTCGAATCCGAGTGAAAAGGTCTTGATCAGTATGTATAAACCCGTCTTCACCGTAAGTCCCGCCAGTACCGCTGTCATGGGCGTGGGGGCTGAAACATGGGCATCAGGCAGCCACGTATGGAACGGGATAAGGCCTATCTTCATACTCACGGCTATCAACAAAAATGAGAATATAATGTTCTTGGTGGTCGAGGGTAGGGATGGTACCACTATGGAAAGAGCTTGAAAATCAAGGAGACCAGTCTCGAAATACAGCAGGGCGATGGCTGCAAGGAAGAAGAAGGAAGCGATGGAGCCTATGACCAGGAAGTTGAAGCTCGCTCTGAGTGATTCTTTGGTCCCCTTGTATGTCAGTAGTACATAAGTACTTATTATGGTGAGTTCGAAGAATACGTAACGGTTGACTATATCGCCCGAAAGGAAGAGACCGTAAAGACCGGCGGTCATGAAAAGGAACAAAAAATTATATCGGTTTCCATCGGGCAGCAGACGCTTTGCCTCAAGAGAATATACGAAGGCTAACACGGTAACCATGCCCACTATAAGTGCCATGATCGCGGAGAGCCCGTCAAGTACCAGGACGATACCATAGGGTTGGGACCAGCCACCTATCTCGTACACTATAGGTTCATTTAGTATCCTTGGATACAACAAAAGCATGAGTAGGAGTGGTATGAGCAGGGCGACAAAGGTGATTATATCTTTAGTTATGTCCCGCGAGATGAATCCGGACAGCATCGTCAATAGAAGGGCACATATTATGGGAATTATCACCATGAACACGGGCCCGTGAGTCATCATAGATTCTCTTCACCTCCGAAGTATTTTGACACCTTGAGAGTTCCATACGTTTTGTACAACTGGAGTATCAAGGCAAGTCCCAATGCGGTGGTGGCCAGGTTGATGACGATGAATGTGATCATCACGGAATGTGGCAGAGGGTCAACTGTTGATAACTGCGATGTCATAAGCGGCACTTCACCGCCCGGGATGAAGCCTACGGTTACGAAAAGTAGGATTACACCACTACCCATTACGGAAAGCGACATCAAAAGCTTGATTGCGTTATCGTTATTCGTGAGGCCGTATAGTCCCACTAGCATTACCAGTATCGCGATGTTCATTCCGTTGAGGATGGTTTCACCTCCAGCTTGAGAAAATAGACGAAAAGGGCAATGGTACCGGCGAATACTTTCAGTGCCACCACTATGTCCAGAAGTATAAGCATGTTAGGTGAGCGGGGCCAGAGGTTGGCAAAATAGGCACCTCCTATGAAAAGACCAGCCAACCCTACCAGCAGGAAGGCGAAGGCACCGAAGGTGTCGAACCATTCAATATTTTCAACCAGTCTCTTCACCTCGTCACTACCGTGCGAAACGAGGATAAGTATGACACCCGACGCCATGATGATACCGCCCGGAAAACCGCCTCCGGGTGACAGTACACCGAAGAGAGTAACGTACGCACCGTAGAGAAGTATGAAAGGGGTTAACGCTCTACTGGCGGTTTTCACTATAGGTGATTTCATCCATCCTCACCTTCCCTTTTTTCTTCTCCGAGTATCAGTATACCCGTAATAGCGATATACAGCACCATCACCTCGCCAAAGGTGTCGTATGCACGATAGTTGAGCAGTATCGTCTCCACAAGGTTGATGGAGCCTGCGTTCTCATAGTTTTCCAGATAATATTCATGTAAAGACGATTCACTTTTATCCTCATGTTCCAGCCTAAGTCCGGAGATCATGATGACGGCTATTACCACCAGCATGAGAATCGTCATGATATTTTTTCCCATGCCCTCTCTCTTCATTTTTTACCCTCCAATTTTTTTATCACCACAAGGAAGAGTATGGTGGTAGCGGCACTATTGACCACTGCAAAGGTCAGTGCCACATCCAGTGCCCTGTAAAGATAGATCAATGTTATCAGGAGTAGGGACCCGAAGGCAAGAAATACCAGGGCATTTATAAGGTCATCTTCCAGTACCACCAGTATGCTGACACCCAGGAAAAGTATCAGGAATAGTTCGGTTACCGTGAGATATCACCCCTGTGTGTTCCTTTGTGGTCGGTGAAGGGCACCGCCGCCCCGCTGTCACCCCGTACATGGGCCGCCCTGGCGATTGCATGTGTCGTCACGGGTGCGGTGATGAGGATCAGTGCTATAACTAGGATTATCTTCCCACCTTCCATCAGGCTCACCCCCTGCATAAGAATACCCATAAGAAGGGTGAGCGTACCCCCCGTAGATGCCTTGGAGCTTGCATGAAGCCTCATGTATATGTCCGGAAATCTGTACAGGGCGACGGAAGCGGCAAATAGAATTACGATGCCCAATGAGATAAGTAGATACGAAACGATATTCCATATCATATGAACTCACCCCCTTCGAGATATTTCGCGAAGGCCACGGTACCTATGAAGTTCAGGAGGGTGAATGATATAGCTATGTCCACATAGAAACCCATGCCGGTATCTATGCTCATGATGATGAAGACGATGGTCAATATCACTCCCGCCACATTGAGGGATATCAACCTGTCGTATATCGTGGGTCCTATGAAAAGTCTGTGGGACGCAATCAACGCGATGAATATGAGAATGGTTGATATGAAGGTAAGGTAACTCACCTGAACACCCCTCTGATCAATCGGTCCCATCTATTGATGGTGTTATCCATGTTCTCCTCAAGGTCCTCCGCTTTCATGTACGAGTAATGCACATACAGATAGTACCAGCCGTCTCTTTTTTCCACATCTATGACAAGGGTTCCCGGGATCAATGTGATGAGAGATGAGATTAGTGTCACCTCGGCGTCAGACACGAGATTAACTTTCACCTCCACTATCCTAGGTTCGATATTCATAGATAGTGATTGATATAGAATTATCGCATTGGCGATTATCAGTTGAAGGACTACGTCCAACATCAGTACGATCAGGTGTCCCAGGGACATTAGATATTCGGAAAGCGTACTTTTATTCTTTGCGTTCCCTCGTATCACGAACTTGTGCACGATAAGAGTTACTGCACTGGTAGAAATTACTCCTGCTAGTACGGATAAAATTGATATATCCTTGAGAGAGAAGATTGAGAAAAGTGTGCCGGTAAGCAGGAACCAAAAGAGTAATAGTAGTACGTCAAGTAAAACATAGTGTCTATTGTCCGCATCCGTATGAGATGTTTTTGGGCCCGTTTCTATTGACTCCATTGTCCGACACCGTATCTTTGGAACCCATATTATTTAAGAGTATAAAAGTATCGTTTCAAGACGACTCTATTTTGATCTGTTTTACCAGTTCTCGTAGATACAGTGCCGGCCTGAATTTCGGGTCGATTTTTTCTATCTTACCAAGGACATTCAGTGAACCATCGTATCTTTTGAGAGAGAAAAGAGTGAGGGCTCTATTATAAAGGGCAGGAACGTTGCGAGGATAATCCCTGGCTACCTTTTCAAAGTATTCGAGTGCCTTCTTTTTATCTCCCATCAGATAAAAGGCATTACCTATCCGAAGGTATATCTCGGGCCTCCTGATTGTGATAAAACCTTCCTTGTCACAGTTCTCGACCAACTGATCTGCAGTGGAGATTATCTCTATCTCCTTATCGTTAAATGTTAAGTTGGTGTCCATCTCAAGACGTACGGGTATCTGAAGCGAGGAGAGAGAAGACGAAAGGGTGGATATAACGTCGTGTCTATTTCTGTCATAGAGCTGTGCGGATTTGAGTGAGAGAAGGGCCCTGGACAACTCTTTCTTTCGTGTCTTATTGGTAAAAAACTGTTTATCTTCGGGTTTATCGTCTCTACAGTCCCCGTAAACAGCATCATCTACCTCGTATCCGCAGGTGTCGCACCTGCCATCTGAAATGTTTCCTCCGCACAATGGACAATCACACATTATACTTTCATTTTAGTACCCATATATATAGCTTTCTCAAATTTATCTTACGTATACAGCGGTTTTCCGGCATCGCCGATGAAAAAGATTTTAAACACACACTGTTATACGGCTCTTGATTAATATGCTCGAAGAAGTATCTGAGATGATTGGGCTTCAGGTTTACACCAAGACCGGGATGTTCCTAGGTACCGTTAACAATGTGGTAATGGACCTTGAAGAGGCGAAGGTTGATGGAGTTTTCGTAGGTGATACTAACCCCTTGCTCGTAGAGGATTCGAGAAGTGTCAATATCCCTTACAGATGGGTTAACGCCGTGGGAGATATCATAATTCTGAGGTACTTCCCAAAAAGGGTTTCCGTATCACGTAAAGAAAAGAAAGATGCCTGATGGAGGTATTCAACTGTCCATCAAAGTCGCGGAATCCTGTTATATCGCAAGGGATTCTACTATAGTCGGTAAGGTAACCCTGGAGAAAGGTTGCAGTGTATGGCATCACGCGGTGATACGAGGCGATGAAAACGACATTTATATCGATAGAGGGTCGAATGTCCAGGACTGTTCAGTGATACATGTTGATTATGATAACAATACTCATATCGGTAAGGACGTATCCATAGGTCACGGCGCGGTGGTCCACGGCTGTAAAATCGGTGACGAGGTGATCATAGGTATGAACGCATCTGTTCTAAGCGGCGCCGTCATCGGCAGCGGCTGCATCATCGGCGCTAACGCCCTTGTTCCCTCCGGTATGAAGATACCAGACCTGAGCGTTGCCGTGGGTATACCCGCCAAGGTGATCAAAGAGGGAGATGGATCCATACTTGAAACGATCCGTGCCAATTCAAGGCATTATCACACCCTGAGGGACGAACACAAGAGCGGAAAGTACAAAATATACTGAGGTCATCCTTCTTTTTCACACAAATACCGGTAATAGTTGTTACTCTCCCACATCGGCCTCTCAAAATAAACTGAGTCGAACGCCCTGTAGGCGTCTTCGATATTACCGGTTTTGAAAAGAGCATACCCGTAATAAAACAGGTAAAGAGGGTCTTCACCATCTATGGCGACGGCGGTGTCTAATTCCTCAAGGGCCTCCCGGTATCTCAACATACCAAGCAAAGATATGCCCCTACCCAGATGCCCCTCGGCATGATCTGGCTTTTCTTTCAATATGCTTTTAAATATATCGTCTGCAGCAGAATACTCACCTCTTAAAAATCTAAGAGTACCGGCAAAGCGGGGGTGCATGTTCGTTATACGTGTGTCGATATTATCCACATCCAATTCTCCATGGGATGCCAGGCGTACTATCTCTACCATATTGTTCCGTCCGTTGTAGAATAACGATGTTGGGAATTCAATGGTACGCCGTGCGTGATAAATCGATTGTTCCCATTCGCCCAACTCTTCAGATAGTTGTTTAAGCCCTTCCCAAACACATGTGTCGTCATATCCCAAGGCCACCGCCGTTCTTAAGGCTATTCTTGCCTCGTGTAACCTACCCTCCGAATACAGCATCCCTCCTTTGGCGGCCAGCGCCAGGGGTTTTACCTTACTGGTTCTTATACTGTCCAGATATCCCATGGCGTTCTCATTTTCACCCTTTAACATGGCCTGTATGCCCAGTATGTAAAGAGATTCGTCTCTTCTTACACCGGGCTCCGTGATGTTCTCTAACTCTTCCCTGTCGATATCTTCTCCAAGAGATGCCCGTATCAAGCTTCTCACCAGGATAACCTCGGGATCGTCGAAGTCTTCCAGGAATGAACCTGTTTCAAGATCATAGAAATCATCCAGAGCGATATATATCTCACCTAATATCCTGGCATCATGGATGTCAAGAGTATCTATTATATGTTCAATCAGTGGAAGTAGATCCTCTCTGTCGATTTCTCCGTGTTCCTTCTCCATGAGTGCTAAGTCTCCGGGGTGCAGGTATACGGGTGCGAATTTCCCAGTGGTTTTTACTTTTCTGAGTAACTTTCTTTTGGACTGATGATATTTCGGGACGATCAGGGCCCTTTTGTATAATGCCATTGAATCCTCGCCTTCCAAGAGACCGGCTAGTCCTGCCAGTGACGGCCAATAATCCTTATCCATCTCTAAAGATAACCTGTAACCCTCTCTTTCCCTATCCTTTTCGTCCATATTCCCACATATCTTACCAAGAAAGTACCAGCTTTGCGGTGAAGCCCTTTGATTCAACCCTTTTATCATGTATTCTTTAGCCTGTTTGTACTGGCCCATGCACCAGGCTGCCAAGGCCGCCTGCCTGTAGTTCCTGTCCTCTAAGTATCCCAGGGAATTGTTGTAGTAAACCATCGCTTCTCCATGACGGTTTTCATCCAGCATCAGGTCACCCAAACGGGTTTGGATCCCGTAATAATTTACGCCGGTCTCCAGGGCACTAAGATAGGCTATTTCCGCACCTTTACTGTCGCCTAGTGCCCTTCTCATGTCTCCCACATCTACGAGTATGCTGTATTCTTCTTGCATACGTGAGTTATATATGAACAGGGACGAGGATAATATCGATATAATACCGCCTAAGGCAAGGGAAGTGAACTCACCTCGACCCCATCCTACCGCTACCGTAAGAAGTCTGGAGGTGGGGTAATATAGTATAAGTACTAGAGAGAATATCCACATGGTCATGAAAAGTAGTCCCCTACTAATACGACCAACCTTTTTGTAGATCAGATAGGCACCGAAGCCCGCCGCTAGAGCTGCACTTATCACGTAGAATACGACGGTCAGTTCAAGCTCTCCAAGGTCTACAAGATGTTCGACCTGTAACAGAGCTACGGTAATGCCTGAGAGCAGTAGCAGTCCACTGAGAAGGCCCATCGAATCCAATGAACTACAGTAAGAGGATACCATCAAACACGATATCACGATGAAGAACACCAGTAGCACTATCAATAATCTGTAGAACAGAGGGTGTACCGGTGCGGTGAAGAGTATGAAAAAAGCCAGAAATATAATCACAGTTACTTCTGACCAAAAGACGAACTTTGCCGGTGGTATATCGTTGATTATACCCTTTATCTCTCTGGTGAATCTTCCGGGATACATGATACATCAAATCCGTAAGAACATATTGTTATTTTCGCTCATTACCAAGGGTAAGAGACCTTCCAATGCCCCGAAATACCACAGGGCGACGAATATCAAGACTATCAGTATGAGCACGGCAGCGAACTTGACCATCTGCCAAACTGCCCAGATGATAACGGCTAGTACTATAACGCCCAGCATGATGATGGTAACAAGCAGCGGAGACATCAACGATTAATTTGACTATTGGTATATATAATTTTGTACCAAAATACTCAATCTACTAACTCCCTAGCGTAGAACAACGCCAGCATGGTGTGCGGATGTGTCAGCTCACCCTTATCCAGCATACGGTATACTTCATCAATGGGTAGTAGGACCGTTTCCATATCCTCAAGGGGGTCCCTTTTCTTGGCTCCCCCTTCCTCTGCATCGCCCATGAATATATGTGCAGTCTGGGTATTCAGACTAGCGATGGGTTGATAAGTGCACAATTTACGTATATTTTTCAGCCGATATCCGGTCTCCTCCTCCAACTCTCTACGGACGGTTTCCTCCGGCGGTTCGCCTTCGTCGATGAGCCCGGCCGGAACCTCAAGTACGAACTCGTCGATGGGATACCTGTAATTGCGGATGAGTACGAATTTGTCTCCGAATACGGGTAACACACATGCAAAGTCCGGAAAATCGATAATGGTATATATTCCCTCCGTGCCATCAGGCATCAAGATATAGTCCTCAATCATGGTGAACATGGACGAACGGGCGATCTCCCTAGAACCTGTTTTCTTCCATCGAGGCATGAACATGCATATTTTCGTGGTTAATAAGTCTTACAGGTCGGTAGAAACGAGCTGGAGCGTACCCTCGAATGAGTATCGGTTAGGAACGTTATATAGTATTCTTACAACATATCATTACTTGAAATCACAGTAAGGCCTCTACCAAAAATATAGCGCCGATAATAACGAACAGTACAGCAGCACCTAATTTGATCTTCTCTGCACTTATGAATTGTGAGAGCTCTCTTCCCAGTAACGTGCCTATCCCGACCACAAGTGCTAGTCCGCAGATAGCCCCCACGAATACGGGCAGCGGAGCGGCATAGTGTGCGGTCAACGCGATCACCGCGAACTGTGTTTTATCTCCGAACTCCGACACCGCCGAGAGTATGAAGGAATCACGGAAAATATGCCGGTCCTCCGTTATGATGGTTTCATCATCTTCCTCTGAAATAAATGTGTAAATACCGAAGAAGATGAACAAAACACCGGCGATAACCTTTACTACAACCGGAGGAACGAAGGAAAACAGCGCCGTTCCCACGATCACACCGAGCAGGGTGATAGCTGACATACCGAGGAACACACCCCAGAAGACAGGGACCATCTTGTACTTCGATGCCAGAGTTACGGTCATCAGTTGAGTTTTGTCCCCGAACTCGGCCAAGGCGATAAGACCGAAGGCGATCAATAATACTAAGGTCCAATGCATGATCCGGGTATGCATTACGAGGTAATACCTTTTTTGCCACCGGATCCGGGAAGAAAAGTGACGGTTCACGCCTTTTTCTCGTATATGTAAAAATCAGCGCACGATATATCGGGGTGCTTATTATCGATCTTGCGTATCAACTTCCATTCCGGTAAATTCGTTTCGATCCATCTTGAAAAGCATCGGTGTCTTACGTGATATCTCTGTTCGGTATCGACGTCATTGGAATATATTATCACGTACCTCTTTGATGAACTTAACAGATGTTTCATGTGAAGTTCGAATATATCATCCTCGATCAGATGAAAAATCACATCTAATGATAAAGTCAGTTCGGCTTTGAATTCCGGATGATCTTTTTCAAAACGTTTTGGTTCGTATAGGAAGAATCTTTTACTTTTATCATCATAAAAACGTTTTGCGCACAGCTCTATCGCCTTTCGTGAAACGTCAAAACCTATATAGTGCGGGAAATCGAAGGAACTCAATTGGTTCCCGTCGCCGCATCCGAATTCTATCACTGTGTCGATATCGTTCTCCCTGACAAAGGTATTGATAATGTTTGCCTTGAACTCGGCAAGCTCTCCGTACGAACCGACGCCGGAATCGCCCCCTTGCCTATACCTTTCTTCCCAGTATTCGCGAGTTCCGGGAAATAATCGGTTTTTGATGAGGTACAGTATACTTCTTAATTTTTCCGTTATTTTACTGCTCATACTATTTCACTTCGTATTAAACGTTCAATCCTATCATTTAGCACTTGCATGAAATGTAAATATATAACGTTTTGTAGAGGCTTATCTAGGGGTAATTTTATATGCCCTTCGAATTCTGTACCATCCGGTGGCATTTTGAAGGTCCTGATCGTAATGGGGCACCCGGCACATGTGCACTTCTTCCGGCACTACATGAATGAGATGAAACGTAGAGGGCACGAGTTCAAGGTGTGTGTAAAGGTGAGAGAGAACACTACCAAACTTCTGGATCTTTACGGGATACAATATGAAATCTTTGGTAAAACATATCCCGATAGACCGTCAAAGGCTTGCGGGATGATATTGAACGACCTGAGGTTGATCGGGATAGCAAGATGTTTTAAACCGGACCTTGCCGCATCCGTAGGAGGCCTTTATTCCGTCCATGCAGGCGCCGCCCTGGGAGTACCTACCATAGATTACATGGATACGGAAAACGCCGTCATGACGAATATACTCACCTTTCCATTGGCCACGGTGATCGCCACCCCGGACTGTTACTACGGTAAAGTTCCAAAAAGTAAGCATCGACCGTATCCGGGATATCACGAACTCGCTTATCTTCATCCGAAGAGATTCAAGGCGGATGAAAATAGAATAAAAAATTTGGGAGTGAATTCCGGGGAATACATAATCGTTCGGTTTTCAACACTGGATGCTAGTCACCAAACTGGAGAAGCCGTTTTAACCTACAAAGATAAAATAAGACTCGTTCGAGAACTCTCTGAATACGGAAAAGTATTGGTGGACACCGAAGGTGAGCTACCGGTCGAACTGAAAAAACATCGTTTAGATATCCCAGAACATCACTACCATGATGTTCTCGCTTTCGCCGCTCTATACGTTGGCGAGGGAGCCACCGCCGCCTCTGAAGCCGGCGTCTTAGGAGTTCCCTGGATTTTTATATCTGGTGACGGAAGAGGATACCTTGATGACCAGGAAAGAAGATATGGTATAGGAGCCACCGTGGATTCAGTGGAAAAAGCCCTGGAACACGCAAAAAAAGTATTTAACGGAAATTTAGAGCCAAAAAAGGCCCGTAAAAAGTTGTTAGAAGAGAAAATCGACGTGACGGGTTGGATGATACGTCTATCGAAAGAGTTTTTATAAAATCCGCACCTACATAGGCCCGTGAAGCATTCTGTAAAGGTAGCTAGGAACACCAGTTGGCTCGTTATCGCCATGTTCTTTTCCAGAGTGCTTACTGCATTTTTCATCATATTACTCGCTAACCACCTTTTACCGGAAACCTTCGGCGTATTCAACTTCGCCATGGCCATGGCCTATGTGGCTGTAGTGACGGTGGACTGGGGGTTCGACGAATTGACGGTCAGAGAGGTATCCAGAGACCCGTCTAAAGGCCCCGTCATGCTGGGCAATATGTTGACTATACGAACAATATTCGGCATCATTACGATAGGAGTTCTTGGTTTACTCTTCGTACTATTTCTGAAAGATATGCAAACCGGGATGACCTTGCCCATTTTGCTTTTAGCAACCTTGATGATCGTACTAGAGAAGATATCTAATTCTTTTATTGCCATATTCCAGGCCAATGAGCGGATGGAACTCCATGCATTGACCAATATTGTTTGGAGAAGTTTTTTCCTATCTCTAGGTGTGATGGGAATTATGCTCGGATTCGATCTTTTTAAGATATTGATCCTACTTCTATTTACATACGTACTGAATCTTATCGTATCCGCTGTGGTTTACCGGATAAAATTAAATGGTAAAATCGGCAAGCCGAAGGTATCGGCATGGTGTCCATTGATCAAAAAGGCCTCGCCATTCATGGTGTTCATCGTCGTGAGTGTTATATACGGGCATATCATAATTTTGCTTCTATCGACCATCAGAGGTGACTTCGAAACGGGAATCTACAGTGCCAGCTGGAAAATAATAGTGTTCTTCGGGGCGATTCCATATTCCTTCGGACGAGCGTTGTATCCGCTTTTTTCCAAGTTCTCAAAATCAGATAAGGATGTTATGGAAACCGCCTATGAATACTCATTGCGCTACCTTCTGATACTATCGATACCACTGACCATCGGTTTGTACATCGTTGCAGAAGACATACTGGGGGTACTGTACAGAGGGGAGTACCGCGATACCATAGCAGTGTTTAAAACTATGATATGGACAATCCCCTTCCTTTTCATGAACGGCAGTCTTAAGATGATGCTCTGGGGAAGTGATAAAACTAAAACATCATCGAATAATTTGATCTTGGCATCTTTGGTTTTGATAATATCCGGGTTTTTATTGATACCGAGACACGGAGTGGTAGGGGCTGCCACTGCGATAGTTCTCGCAGAGATGGTGCACTTCTTCGCAAACTACCATTCAGTAACTACATTCATGCAGCCTCTGGGCCTATCGTTACTTTGGAAACCGTGGCTGGCTTGTGGAGTAATGGCAGCCATTCTTTACGCACCTCTTGGCATGATCGGGTTACCACTTGCGGTGATACTGTATTTTGTGGTTTTATACGTACTGAAGGGGATAACCAAGAAAGACATAATGGTGATAAAAGGGGTTCTCGGACTATAACTCAAAAATATCAATATATTTTATATACCAATAGGTTGGTGAATAATATATGAACAGGTGGTTTAAGTGCGCTGCATTGATGACGATGATATCCATCGTCATCACACCTATTTCAGGAAATATTTTTACCGCTAAAGAACCGCCGGCGATCCTATCTGCTTCATACGATCCCAATACGAACACTATCTACGTATCCGGTACCGGTAACACACTGGAATCTATTGCAAACGATATCAGCAACGAAAGCGTCATCGTGTATTACGAAAGTAACTTTACGACCTACTGCTATGCAGACATCGTTATCGAAGGTAGCCTGGAGATCCGCAACGAAACTCTTTATCTGGACCATCTGAAAACATTGAGGGTTAACTCCAACGGGACACTGGATATAACCGGAGCTCTCCTGGATGGCATCCCCGAAGAAAAATATTGGTGGGAGAGTCCGAACAGCTATGTTATCATAAATGACGGAGGCGATCTAAAACTAGAAAACAGTACGATCAAGACCGTTGGTTGGCACAATACGAATGTGGAGCAAAGGGGGGTCGAGATATACGGTGGATATGTGGATATCCGTAATTCGCATATCGCCGGAGGCATGAACGGCCTTGTGTTCCACAATTCCGGAGATATGCTCCAATCGAAAATCGAAAACGTCACTGTAAATAACATGGGTAATAGTGGTATAGTGCTATCCGGCACACCCACTACGGTGAATATCGAAAATTCCACACTCACCGGTAACTGGGGCAAAGATATTGATGTGGGAAGCAATGGAAATCTTACTCTCACTAACACATCCTACGAAAGCTGGACCGTCGAAGGGATATTGCAGATATCATACGTACAAGATTTTTCACTCTCCGATGAAAGCGGACCCTTGGTCAACGAGAGCGTAGAGATAGCCTGCACGGATACCGGTTGGAGCAGAGGATATACAACGGATGAAAAGGGCAGGATAAACGATGTAGAATTGCTTTGGTTGATAGAGAACTCTACATCGGTTATCAGAAGGATCTACAGCGTTTTTGTTCAAAACAGTACCACCTATTTCTCTCCTTCAGCCTACAATCATCTACATGTTAATATATCCACTGAAGAATGGTTATTCGTCACCAACGTATCCGCTTCTCCGCTATCCTACGTACCTGTGAATAATGATTGGGAACCGCATAATATCACCCTTGGCGCCACTGTGCATAATCATCTTAGTACGGCATATACGGGTAATATATCATTCTACTTTGGTGAAATCCTGCTGGATTCTTTTGTGATCAACGTGTCAGCGAGTGATGTCACCGAATTCACTTGGACCTGGGTTCCAAAAGTCGAAGGCTACGGGAAGATAAGAGCCGAGATAGACCTTGCGCCGTCCATGTGCGATGACAACCTGA
>CAZAMQ010000027.1:0-5105 GCA_964486225.1 uncultured Thermoplasmata archaeon
GTCCATGTGACCTCTTCATCTGTGCCAGCAGTGAAGGTCTCTCCACCGTTCGGTCCGGTGACCGTAACTGCTGGTGGCTCACCGGGTATCTCTTTTCCTCTGAAAGGTGTAGCTGAACAGCCAAAATAATTAGATTCAAGAACATCCCATCGATAATCGGAGTAATGTGCTCTGTGAGAATATTCGTTGAACTCGCTGAAATAATCCATATCAAGATCCCATGCTCCGTACCACAGCGAACGATGTAATTGGTGGCTGGAGCCGCCCGTTGGGTCTCCAGGACTGTACCAACCGTAGCGAGAGTTCATCACTCCGGCGAACATTCCGCCCGTCTTACGTTGGGTAGTGAAACGTTCGGTTATACAGTCAGAGTCGAAGGCTCCTGGGATACAGCCCTGTGATTTTATGAATATGTAGTTGGTGTTCGTAAAGCTGTTTTCGTCGCCGTTGGACATCTTCATATTATAGTCATAATTGCTGTGGCCCAGATGATTGATAACACTGAAGGAGTCCTGGTTGATAAGGTCTATTATCTGTTCCTTGCTCCATTCACCGTCGAGGTCGTATAGACCGTCCCAGGACCAATCGTCGGAAAAGTAAGTCTGCAGTTCCAGCATCGCTTCCTTACCGTAGGTACTACTGTCCAATTCTTCACCGACACCCAGGCCGGTCTGGAAATAACTGTCACTTAAGGGATCGGTCTCGTACTTGAGTATCTTATATATCTGATTCGATATTTCGGTCGCCGTCTCACCACTGATCCGACCGATCATTACTTCTGCTATAAAATCTTCGTCCCATGTCTCACCGTCTAAACATTGATAAGGCAAGTCTGTAGGTAGATCATCTGAAGTCGAACCGTAAGAAGCATAAACCGTTCTCAATGGAATGATATTGGTATCGCCACCCAAGGTAACGAATTGCGTGTCCCAATTATTATATGCATCCTTGACGAAGTTCCTTAACTTATCTGAATTCGCACTTCCCTGATAATTATCATATATCCATTCCGTGGTCACCACTGTACTGGAAAATCCCACCGCTTCCCTGTGTACGATAAGGTCGTCCACACTTGGATCAACACTAGTATCGTCGGCAACGGCACTGTTTGTGACGAAAACATATGAATAACTCTCCATGGGGTCAATCACGTTATGATAACTTGCTGTGACCTCACCATCTACATATGTATCCAGTGCCGCCAAATTATCCACGGATGAACCTATCCTTTCTTCGAAACGTTCTATATCCACCCGTACATCAGTACCGTGATCGGGATCGGGACTGGTTTTCACCCGTAATGTAAACGTACGGTAGTAATCAAGGCTGCCGCTCAAAGGCTGATATTCTACCGGAAACATGTCGATATAAGCGATGGTTACACCCATACCATATTGAATTCCGTGGTAGTCATACGATGTCGATGGATATACTTTATCAGAACCGTAAATCGATTCGTCCCGCGGCGTAGATGGTTCTTCCCGGGGATCGCATGTTATGGGAAGTGGTTCTTCGCCGTGTGAAAGCAGATAGCTGTCCGGCATGGTCACTATATCATCAGCAACTAGGCTGACGCTCTCAACGACCTGACCTCTTGGAATAACGATACGGACAGGGACCGATGGGATCTCCGGCAAACCCGGCTCCGAGTAAAGATCATTATTACCGATGCTCATACGATGGGCTATTTCGTCATCACGGTTTTGATAAGCCACCTCGTGGAACAGGGGTTCAGGCATCTTATATTGCATCATTATATCATCGCTCTGCTGGTGGATGTAACGTACAAGAACAGGCTCGTGATCATTTGACTGTTCCAATGAACGGGTTACATCCCACTGTGTACCCGAGGGGGCACTTTTATCCTCAATCTGTAAAGAAAAAACAACACCAACAGACAGGGCGGATATCCCTAAAACAAGCAGTAGTATTACTGCACATATCTTGGTTTTCCTCATCTATAACACCTAGTAGTGTAATGGATAGGTTTTATCCCGTATATGGTTTTTACTGTACAAACATGTACAATAAATAATACGGCGTGATTATTATTCGTGTAGGGAAAACAGATATATACACCATGTTTCTAAGAGTACTGCAGAGGCGGGTAATAAACCCGCAGGAGATGTGCCCCTTGTGGGGTGAATCCATAAACTTAGAAAACAGGATGTGTAATAATGGTAGACGAATTCGAAGATGACGAACCAGAACTGGTGGACAAACACAGCATGTACAAGTACATAGAGGAAGCCTGGGAACAACCCAGGGAAGGGTATGTTAACGAACTCAGGATAGAACGGTTGAAGGAATGGAGGCGAGAAAACAATTTTTCAAGCATCGAAAGACCGACACGATTGGATCGGGCCAGAAAGCTCGGTTATAAGGCAAAACAGGGCTACATAGTAGTCAGAGGGCGTGTAAGACGGGGCGGCAGACGGAGATCTAGACCAAGAGGCGGCAGAGGCCCTACAAGGATGGGGTTCAAGAAGCTCACTCCGCGTAAGAACATACAGCGTATCGCCGAGGAAAGGGCTGCGAAAAAATACGCTAATCTTGAAGTGTTGAACTCGTACTGGGTGGCAGACGACGGGAGGTACAAGTACTACGAGATAATCATGGTTGACCCACATCATCCCGTTATAAAGAGTGACCCCAAGATCAACTGGATTTGTGACTCACACCACAGGGGAAGGACCTTTAGAGGACTTACTTCATCGGGAAAGAAATCTCGCGGTCTGAGAAAGAAAGGCAAAGGTGCTGAACGGTCTAGGCCATCAAAAAGAAAGACCGAACGTTGAACGAAAATGGACAGCATATCACTCTTGGATATTCAGCTTTACGCACTCTTCTTCCTACTGGGTGCATTCACGGTAAAGTCACTATCCGAGATGATGAATTGGTCAGGTCGCAAGGATATGTCAGAACTGTGGATACTTTTTCTTATAGGTTTTATCATACATGATGCGATTTTAAGGCCCTACAGGATACGTTTCATCATCGTAAAATGGGCGGTGATTGCAGCTGTGGTATTCTTCTTCCTATACAAGGATGTGTATTTCGTTGTAAGAGACGATAAGGCGGCACTTTTGGCGGCGATGTCTATACTGCCGTTGATATCCATGTTGATGGTGGTTGGGATATATATATTACTAGTAATCCTATTGAAAAGAAGGTTGAGACATAAGTTCAGTCACTCGAAGATGATACCCACTATGCCTGTGTTGACAACGGGCTTGATAATCAGTTTGCTTATATCGTTTTTTCTACTTTAAAACATCTCTTCGGCCTTCTCCTTGTATAACAACTTGATCTTCTTAAATAGTAAATCACTCAGCTTGTCCAGGTTATCTCCGGTAATTGCAGAGACCTCCAACCTATCAATATCACTTTCCAATATATCGGATTTGTTTTCGACCTCAATAATCTCCAGATGAGAGAATGTGTCCTTTATCTCCTCACCTAGAACCTCCTGAGCCACCATAGGATAACCGCAGGTTCCTGACGGGTCAAAAACGATAATTATAATGTCCGCAAGTGTTCTGATAGCACTGACCGCCTGCCTTTCGATATCGTTCCTTTCCTTCTCCGGCCTGTCGAGAAGTCCCGGTGTGTCTATCAACTGGCACTTCAGTCCTTCAACCATGAAGTGGCCGATACCGACTTCCTGGGTGGTGAAGGGATAGACGGCCACCTTTGGTTTACCGGATGATATATTGGAGACCAGTAGTGATTTACCCACATTAGGGTAGCCCGCCACTACCGCTGTTGGTATGTCGGTCCTTATATCAGGTAGGGAATTTATCTTGGTTCTGGCATCCTGCAGGAATTCCAGGTCTTTGTCTATTTGCTTGAGTATGGACACCGTACGGGCATATGCTTTTTTACGCAAACGTTCCATATCTTCAGGATTGGTTGAGGCGATTACCTCTCTCGCTGTTTCCATCAATACCCTTTTGGTACGCCGGCGCGCCCAATTCATGGCACCCAAGCTCTTCTTTAACCTGTCTGTATCCAGCATTATATCGATTATTTCACGGTAGAATTCCGGTAGGTTTTCGAAGGACGGAAATTCTTTCTCGTACCTTTTCATGGTCTTTTCCAGTACCTTGGACACCGTGTTGAGCTTGGTCGTTACGGTATTCTTTATTCGCTCGGTATGATCCCGTCCGCTCTTCTCCTTTTTCGACGCCCGTAAAAAGGCTTTATCGATCAACTGGTCTGCGTTGAGTATAGTGGTGATCTTGAATTCCATAAGATACTATATATCCCATGACGGATAAGCTTAACGGGTCTCCGAAAAACAGAAAAGTTAAAAAGAACCCCCGTTTACCTCGATATAGGTGTACCCGATGGAAAACAAAGATCTCGTTTACGTTGATTATGACGTTTGGATCTTGCCCGACGAAGAAGATGGAGAGGAGATACTCTTCAGAACTACCGACAGGATCAAAGCGGAGAAGGAAGATATATTTGAGGAAGAAGGATACTACGGACCGATACCTGTGATGATAGGTGGTGATGAGGTATTGGATGGTTTCGAGGAGGCACTAAAAGAAGCAGAAGTTGACGAAAAAAATAGTGTTGAAGTGCCTCCGGAAAAGGGTGTCGGTCAGAGAGATCCACGGAAGATCGAACTGTTCAGCCGCCGTGAGCTTGAAAGGAAGGGGGTGGATATCATGGAAGGGGGCAGGGTGGAACTGGATGACCGTACAGGAACCATAATCCAGGCCACTTCCGGCCGTGTACGTGTGGATTTCAACAACCCTTTAGCTGGTAAGACCATCAGGTACGATTTCACCGTAATCGAGATACCTGAAACGCCGGAAGATATCATAAAGGCCGTACTGCTCAAGGACTACGATGATGTGGAGTTTGAGGTGGAATTGAAAGAGGATTCCGTTGATATCACGATACCGGACGTATGCAAGTACGACCAGGCGTGGTTCGTGGCTAAATACCGGATCGTAGGCGATCTACGGCAAATTCTTGATAAAAACGTAAGGTTCATCGAGGTTTACGAACAGAAGGAAGAGGAGACCGAAGAAGAACTATCCGAAGAAGAACCATCCGAAGAAGAACCATCCGAAGAAGAACCATCCGAAGAA
>CAZAMQ010000027.1:5205-30239 GCA_964486225.1 uncultured Thermoplasmata archaeon
ATCCGAAGAAGAACCATCCGAAGAAGAACCATCCGAAGAAGAACCATCCGAAGAATAATAATATTTCAGATCGCGAACAATACATCGGAAATAGGTGTATCCAATATCCTTATATAATTTCAATCCGTTGTCCTTCAGTACCAACTGAAGTGATACATATGAAAAAACCAACAGCAGTGACGCTCGTACTGATTTTAATTACCATGCAATTGATGGTATATACGGGACATTCAATAACGTTTGACGAACGGGAGTCATCGATGGAAGAACACGCCCCCATCAAGATCAACAACAATACGGAATTCGATCAGCAAGCGGGTGACGAAGATTGGAACGGGACGGGCCAATCAGATGACCCGTATATAATAGAAAGATACACTATCGATGCCTCCGGGTTCGGATATGGTATATACATCGCCAACACCACCTACTACTTTAGAATCCGGGAATGTACCATCTCTAATGCCTCTTTTATGGACGAGGATTACCATATGGGTGCAGGTGTGATATTGATAAATATTAGTAGTCGAGGAGACCTGCTTAGAAATGACATTTATGATAGTCATATGGGTGTCTACGTAAAAGAAAGTGTGAATACACTTGTGCAGGGGAATTCCATTTATTGGAACACAGAACAAGGAATATTTTTTGACAGCGTTTCCACCGGCGATATATGGGGGAATGCCATCATCACTTTTAAACGGGGAGTAAAACTGATCGACTCGAACGGCACCGCGGTAGTCGCCAATTATATAAGTGGGGGGTTCACGTCCATCACAGGTGTAGAACAGATGTCATCGAGTTCGACACATATAGGTTACAACCATGTCGAGTCGTTCCAGTACGCTATCAACATAACAGACGGACAGTATTCACATATACAAAACAATACAATAAAAGACACACTGAACAAAGGCCTACTCCTTACGAGATCAGATGAGAACTTGATATATTATAATCGAATATTCAACTCAAGCCAGGAAGGTATGTTTCTGGATGTCGCAAGTAGTGGGAACGTTATTTTCAGTAATAATTTCTACTTCAATAACGGTACGTCGGATAAGTACGACGACCTCAATATCTCCCAGGCAGCCGACCAGGGTTCCTACAACCACTGGAACGATACCGATGGAAGGGGAAATTACTGGTACGACTGGGCCCGTAACAACAAAACCAACGATGCAGACGGCGACGATATCATCGACTGGCCTTACCCGGTAACAACAGGAATCGCGGACTACTACCCACTTTCCGTGCCTATATATAAGGAACGTGGAAGGATAAGGATCAACAACAACTCGGAGTTCACGTGGGAAAATGGTGTGATAGGAGGTAATGGAACGGAAGATGATCCATTCATCATCGAAGGTTTGTACATCAATGCCCGACAGGGCGGCGATGCGTTGTACATAGGTAACACCACACGCTATTTCGTCGTCAGAGATAGTAAACTATTCAATGCATCATCGACCGGCATATCTTACCATTATGGTGCCGGTACTGCCATCTACAATGCTACCAATGCCAGTATAATGAACGGTGAAACCCATGACAATCTCCACGGCATATATATAGATGGATCGAACGATATGATGATAATGAACGTGAATGCCCATAACAACACACATAACGGTATATTTTTGAACAGTGTGGATACTTCGACTCTTACCGATAACCATTGTGCTCATAATGGTAACGGTACGGCGGTGATATTCTCACGCGATCTGGTCATAAGCAATAACTCATTCACACACAGTTTTAACCCTTTATACGAGATAGCTACAGGATTTGTTTTTGCATTTACCGGAGATATGTATATTGCAAATAATACCTTCGCACATAACCAATTGGGTATCCTTCAATACACGGGTGAAGAGGCAACAGTGATACATAACAACATATCCTATAATACGGGAGGATTTTTTGGTATAAACTCGGATAACTCCACCGTGATGAACAATGATTTCTATTCTACCGGAGTGGGTTTGCTAGCCGATACTGTTACGGATTCAGTATATGTAAACAACTATTTCACAAACATGCAGGGTAGTATGTTCGTCAACAATTCTCAGGATCTGTTGGTCGCCGACAATACCATGTCAACCTTGGAGATGGGGGTAGTTCTCAACCTATCACAAAGTATCACTCTCTCGCACAACACTTTCACTGATGTAAACGTATCCATATCCATGGAATTGTCACACAACAACAGTGTTATCGATAACCGTATAGACTCCATCGAGCTTGCCGTGTTCCTAAATAACTCTTACTGGAACAGATTCTATGGTAATGAGATGGTGAATTCCAGCATGGCTGTAACAGGGAGCCGACGGACCTTCACCACCCAGACCATACCCGAGAACAACACAGTTAACGGTTCGCCCATCAGTTATATCGTCGATACCGACGGAGGTACGTTATCCGGCCCATACGGGCAGGTGATACTTGGAAACGTTAGCAACATGGTGATAGGAAACCTTAACATCAGCAATGGCACTGCAGGATTGGGGATGGGTTATTGTTCGCACATCACCGTAAGGAACAGCAATTTCTCCCATCACATGTTCGGGATGTACACGGAGAACACCACGAACTCGGACATATACAACAATGTTTTTTGGTACAATAAGGAATACGGTCTTCATGTGGGCGAAGGTTCATCACTCAATAAAATATACGCTAATTCATTCGTTGGTAACAACAAGGCGGGAGAGGAGTACAACGAATCCCACATACAGGCAAACGACGAGGGTTACGATAACTACTGGAATTCGTCCTATCCCGATGGAGGAAACTACTGGTCCGATTGGAGAACACCGGACAACTACAGCGGTCCTGACCAGGACATCCCAGGTAGGGACGGTATAGTAGATGAGCCATATCTAATAGACGGTGAGGCGGACGCATATGACCACTACCCACTAGTCCTACCCACTTATCCTATCCCACCCACCGCACCGGAAAACCTAAACTCCACAACAGGTTACAATTACGTGTATCTATTTTGGAACGAACCCTTCCACGACGGTAATACCGATATAGTCGAGTACAGGATATACCGAGGTTTGGATCCGGGAAACATGACATACCTGGATAGTGTGCTGGCTCCGGATACCTGGTACAACGATACGGCGGTCCAGAACGGTCTTACCTATTATTATAACGTAACAGCCGTGAACACGGAAGGTGAATCACCGTCTAGCAGTCTATGGGTCGTACCGGGCTCTCACCCAACACCACCTTTGAACACGGCGGCGGTGGTGGGTGATGAGTACGTGCATGTGATCTGGGAAGAGCCCTTGGATGACGGAGGATTCGCCGTTACCGAATATCGAATCTATCGCGGTACGAGTCCCGGTGATGAGGTCTTCCTGGATAACGTGCCTTATGGTCAGAATAATTTCAACGATACTTCGGCGGATAACTGGCAGACCTATCATTATTACGTTACAGCGGTGAACGAAAGGGGTGAATCACCACCTAGCGAGACTGTATCTGCCACCCCGTTACCACCCCCTGAAGAACCCTCCGAACCAAGGACTCTTGCAGGTGAGGCCGGTGACGGATATGTTAATCTTACATGGGATGAACCATCCCACAGTGGTAACAGGCCTATAACAGAGTACCGGATATTCAGAGGTACTAGTTCGGGCGAGTTATCCTATCACGATACCGTAGCCGCACCTTTCCTCTATTACAACGATACTAACGTCGAGAACGGTGAAACCTATTATTACAGTGTAACAGCGGTGAACCAGGCAGAGCTCGAATCCGAGCACAGTATTGAGATCGAGGCTACACCCTTCGGACCACCCGGTCCGCCGACGACCGTTCAGTTGAGCGAAGGTATTAACAACGTTACAGTTTCATGGATGCATCCAGATGATGACGGCGGTTCACCCATAACTGGATACCGAATATATCGTTATCATGACGGAGAAACAGAAATGATATACGAACCGTCGGAAGATACACTGTTTTACGTGGATGAAGATATCGCTTTCAATGAGACCTACATATACAGCATAAGTGCACTGAATCCTGCCGGTGAAGGTACCATATCTCAAGAGGTGTCCGTCACCGTAATCGTATGGTACACCGTTCCTTCTCAACCTTTGAATTTTGTTGTACAGCCGGGCAACGGTCGGGTGATACTAGACTGGCTAGAGCCCAACGATGACGGCGAAACGGACGTACTTGGTTATCGCATATATAAGGGGATCAGGGCAGGAGATCTCAATATCTACGCTACGGTGAGCAACACCACATTTGAATACACGGATACCGACGTAGAGAACCAGAGGACATATTATTACAGCCTAGTGGCCTATAATCAAGTAGGTCCCGGCGAGATGACTGAAGAGGTGTCGGTAGTCCCGGACGGCATATCACCCGTGTTGAGGATACTCTCTCCATCCGACAACGAGGAGATAGAGGGTAACAGAGTAACCGTACGATGGGAGGGGGAGGACGAGAATTCTGGTATATCACATTACGATATAAGGCTTGACGAAGAGTCCTGGATATCTGTTGAAGATGTGACGGAACATACCTTTACGGGCCTCTCCGAAGGAACACATACGATTTACTTACGAGGGTATGATAACGCCGGTAATCTGCGGGAGGAAGGTGTAACCTTCCGGGTCGTATCTACATCGACCATTATACCCCAATCTATAACGGATAACTGGTGGATGATCTTCATCATATCTGTATTGATCATCGCCGCAGTGGCGGCGGTCATGCTGTACAACAAGCGTCCAACGCCGATAAAAGAACCTTCTTCGGAGGCTGTGATCGAAGAGGTGTTTCTGATAAGCCACAGCTCCCTCTTGATCGCCCACAATACACGCCGGTTGAAACCGGACATGGATGATGATATACTTGCAGGTATGCTCACCGCCGTGCAGAACTTCATCAAAGATTCCTTCAAGGACGAAGGCGATTGGAGACTGAACCGGTTGGAGTTCGCCAACAACAAGATAATAGTGGAACGTGGAGATCACGTGTACATGGCGGTAATGTATTCCGGTAAACTCGACAAAGATGGCCTGCAGAAGATCAAAGATACCATCGAACATATCGAGGAAGAATACGGTGAATACCTAAAGGACTGGGACGGTGATATGAACAACCTTAGGGGTGTTAAGGACATACTGCGTGAGATATTCTGAGGAAACCCCAACGTTTTAATCCCCCTGGTCTTTATCATCAGTATGAAGATGACGTACAGGCAGATGATAATGATATTCATAGTCGTCGCTATGATATTTTTTACCATCAATCTATTCTTTCCCCATAGAGGACCCTACGTACTCACCGGGGTGATGATCACCATATTCGTGATATTCAAGGTTAACCAATACATCAATAAAAAGAAAAAGAAGAAGCTCTCCCTTGGAAAGGACGAAAACCTTTAAACCGAAGATTACCCATCTCTTGAAATAACAGGATGTCCTTTGATAAAGAGAATGATACTATGCAGTTCTTTGGCTCGTCGGGTATAAGAGGAATAGTGAACAGGAAGATAACACCAGACCTGGCACTAAAGGTAGGCAAGGCCGTGGGAATAGACAGGAACTCCGTTATCATAGGTAGAGATACTAGACCGACAGGGATGATGCTGTCTGCCGCACTTACATCGGGAATCACGGCAGTGGGTGCTGACGTCACCGATATAGGTATCCTGCCTACACCGACACTTGCCTTTGCTGCCAAAGAACATGACTGCGGCGTCATGATAACGGCTTCCCACAATCCGGCACCGTACAACGGCATAAAGCTGTGGAACCCGGACGGCAGTGCATTCAATACCGAACAGATGGAAGATGCCGAGGCAAAGATCATCGGTGACACATCTTTACCTGAATGGGACAAGGTGGGAACCGTTTCACAAGAACATAACGCTATCGATGATCACATAGAACACATACTAAATATGGTAGGCACGGATCACACACTCAAAGTAGCCATCGACTGTGCCAACGGCCCGGCGTACCGCACCACACCCTACCTACTAAGACGCATGGGGTGCCAGGTGGTCACCTTGAATTGCAACCCCGACGGTACATTTCCCGCCCACGACCCGGAGCCAACCGAAGAGAACTTTAAATATCTTGGTAAATTGGTTGTTAAAACCGGTGCGGACATGGGCATAGCCCACGATGGCGATGCTGACAGGATGGTGGCTTTCGATAGAGAAGGGAATTACCTGGGAGGCGACTCTTTACTGGCACTATTCGCCCGGAAGTTCACCGATTCGATAGTGGTGCCTGTTAACTCATCCATGATAATAGATGAATTGGTCAAAAAGGTGATCAGAACAAAAGTTGGAGATGTTTACGTCGCCGAAGAGTTAAAAAAACACAAAGCACAATTCGGAGGTGAACCATCCGGAACATGGATATTTCCAGAGATTAGTTACGCACCCGACGCCATATATGCCGCTGCCTTTCTAACTCTAATATGCGAAGACGATGATCTTGCAGATATAAATAAAAAATTACCTTCATATCCGTCGATACGCAAGGCCTTCCCTTTAGATAACAGCAAAAGTATAATGGAAGTACTCGTATCCCGGTACAAGGAAGAGTTCACGTCCGATAAACTAAACTTTATAGATGGTATACGTGTAGACCATAAAGACGGATGGTCCCTCACTAGGGCATCCGGTACAGAGCCGAAGATAAGGATAACCGCAGAGGCGAATGATAAAAACAGATTGAGGATGATATTTGATGAAGCAAAAAAGATGCTTGAGGAGGCGATGATGTGAAGGCTTTCATCCTCGCTGCAGGTATGGGTTCCCGTATGAGACCGTTGACGGCTTACACACCGAAACCTTTATTGGCCGTAGCCGGAAAGCCCATACTACAACACATAATAGATGCCTTGGATGGCAAAGTAGATGAGATAATCATTCTTGTCGGCTGGCAGGGAAGCCAGATAAAGGACAAACTGCACTCGAGAAAAACTGATATCCTATTCGCCAAGCAAGACGAGCCTTTGGGGACGGCACACGCCATATCCATAGCTCAACGTTTTGTTGACGGTGATTTTATATGCATGAACGGAGACATATTATTGGAGGAAAAGGCATTGACTTCCTTCATAGAGCACTTTTCTCAAGAGACCAGCCCCACCGTTGCCGTGGCCAATGTTCCCGACCCTGAAGGCTACGGTTTGATCAAGATGGACGGCGAATCGGTGAGTGAAATAATCGAAAAACCCGAGCGGCCGGTATCCAACCGTGTAAATGCAGGACTTTACGGTTTTACATACGATATCTTCGATAAGATCAAGAACACGGGTATATCATCCAGAGGTGAATATGAGATCACAGATACGTTAAAATATCTCATCAAAGAGCGAAAGTTAGACGGCTACATACTGCCAAAAAATGCTTGGATAGAGTTGAGCAGACCTTGGGACCTCCTCAGGGCCAACAACCATATCTTGAGTTCATATCCTACCGACCAACTGCTAAATGGTGACATCGAAAAGGGTGTTCATCTCGAAGGGTGGATATCCATAGCGGAAGGAGCGGTGGTAAGGCGGGGAAGCTATATTCGCGGCCCCGTCTTCATCGGGAAGGATGCGGATATCGGACCCAATTGCCTGATACGCGGATGTACTTCCATAGGAAACAGATGTAAGGTAGGTAACGCCGTAGAGGTGAAAAACAGCATTGTGATGGACGGAAGCAACGTCCCGCATCATAACTATGTGGGAGACAGCGTCATCGGACAGAACTGCAATTTGGGTTCAGGGACCAAGGTGGCAAATCTAAGGTTGGATGATAAGAATATCGTAGTGACCCATCGAGGCGAGCTCATCGAGACGGGCATACGGAAATTAGGTGTCATAATGGGAGACAACGTAAAAACCGGAATAAACAGCATACTGAACACCGGCACGATAATAGGTGAAGATACCTTCATAGGTCCAGGTGCCGTAGCAGAAGGAGAAATAGGGCCAAGAAGTAGGATACAATGAAGATAGCCCAACTTTCCCCGTATTTTTATCCGCATCTCGGCGGAGTCGAATCCCATGTTCTTGAACTATCAAAGCATCTTAAGAAGAGAGGGCACGATGTAACGGTTATCACCACGCTTCTTGACGATACGGTGAAAAGGGAGGTTGTAGAGGGCGTCAAAGTCAAAAGGGTCAAACCGGTTACAATACTATTCTCGACTCCGATTAACCTTAGGATAAGTAGAGCACTAGAAGAAGAGGATTTCGATATAATCCACGGACATTCGCCTCCACCTCTTTCATGCTTCTTCGGTGCCAGGAATGCGGCTAAAAGAAAAATTCCCTTTGTACTTACCTATCACTGCGACCTCGAGCTCCCTTTCCTCTTCGGACCGTTACTGGTCCAGCTGTATCAGCGTACCCTGGCAACTTATACGGTAAAAAGATCCGACCAGGTAATCACAACAACAGATACATACGGTGCCACCTCCAGAACGGTATGGCAGGAAGATGCAAGGGTGATACCCAATGCGGTGGATGCAAAAACATTCAACCCCTACAACGATGGTTCAAAGATAAGAAAAAAACACGGAATAGCCGACCATGAGAAAGTAGTGCTGTACGTTGGCAGGATAGTCTACCATAAGGGACTTCAGTATTTTGTAGAATCTGCAAAGTACTTCGATAAAGACATTAAGTACATACTGGTAGGTTCCGGTGAATTCAAGAGTGAACTCCAAAGGATCATGAAAAGATTCAAGTTAGAAGATAGGATCATATTTGCGGGTAGGATACCCAACGAAGAATTACCGGAATATTATGCGGCTTCAGATGTGTTCGTCCTACCATCCGTATCACGTTTGGAGGCCTTTGGTATAGTGGCCCTTGAGGCAATGGCCTCGGAAATCCCCGTTGTTGTCTCGGATATACCCGGTGTAAGAGAGGTTATCGTAGAGGGACGCCACGGCTTACTAGCGGAACCGATGAAGGCCATCGACATCGCAGGTAAGGTGAGGACTATTTTGGAAAATCCTGATACGGCTAGAAAGATGGGACGTCAGGGTAGAGAAGTGGTCGAGGAAAGATACACGTGGGATATAGTCGCCGAACAAATAGAAGAAGTATACAAAGAGCAGATAGATCATAAGAGAGGCAATTCTATTTCTTTACCGTTGTAATCATATGCCCGCCAGCTGTTCATATCATAGGGCATACCCACTATAATATGCACACGACCGTATCTGCCGAACATTATCATATCATTTTGTGAAGGATGGATATTCGATGAAGGGTGACTATGAACAATCCCTACCATTGAATAATCTATAGGCAGGTGATGTAGTTGTAGGAGTGCCTTGCTGTGGCTGGTGATGGTTCGGGGAACGAGAATTAGTTCGGAGATTATACCGTCTATCTCACGCATACCTGCGGCGAATTCGTTAGGATAAGCGTCTTTGGATGATTCCAATATCATACTTAATGTCCGGTCTGTTATGCCCTTGATTTCCTTCCGTGCGAATAAACTCATTTCCACACCAATTTTTTATGTATCTGGCTGAAGAAATCATGTTCAAACCGTACGAATTTTGCAGTTCTATCACCTATTCTAAATATCAATTCGTCATTGTCATCAACAGTACACTCCTTTTGACCATCAAGAACCATCAAACAGGTCTTTCCGTCTTCTATTAGATTCATCCGTATGTCGTCATCTATGGGCACTACGAATGGCTTGGTAGCCAGTTTATATGGTGACAACGGGACGATAATAAATGCGTTGACCCCGGGATCGACGATGGGGCCGCCAGCACTCATGGAATAACATGTAGAGCCTGTAGGTGTAGCAACGATCACTCCGTCCGCTCTAAAACGATCCACCAATCGATCGCCGTGAAATACCTCAAAACTCCTGATCTTTGCCACTTTGTCCGTGTGTACCACCACTTCATTTGTACTCTCGCCTATATCTTCACCGTTTAGTATGGTCTTCAGCTTGATGCGTTCGTCGACGAAGTAGTCACCTCCGTCCATCCTTTCAAGAGCATCGTTGAGCTCTGAAAGTTCCACCGCCGTAAGAAATCCGACACGACCGGTGTTGATACCCAGTATGTTGTGATCCACCTTCTGAAGAAGTCGGAGGATAGTTCCATCACCTCCTACTGTCATCATGAAATCCAGGTTCGCATCCAGCATCTCATCTAGAGAAGAACCTTTCTTTTCGAGCTCTTTTGCTAGTTTTTCATGGTAGATCACGCGACCCGCAGTAGGATGTGAATCAAGTGAACGAATTATTTCTAATACATCCTTTTTATGTCCTGAACCGTATATACCAAAATCCAAACTCATTCAATCACCTCTTTTATACTTTCGTTTCGTATTGCGATCACATCACTTCTTGCACCCACATCAAGGTCCATATCGATAGGAATCCATCGGGACTGATATACCTGACCGCCCACTTCCCTCAGTATAAGAGTGGATGCCGCTATATCGGTGATCCTTAGACTCCTTTCCTTATCGACGGTTACGATATAATACAGGTCGAAAACGCCTTCGGCCACCATACACATCTCCAGGGAAGCCGAACCCAGGGACCGAGTTCTTCGAGCTAGTGAAGCTATTCTAGTGGAGTCAGGGTGTGCTTTACGACCCATGTAAACCGAAAAATTCAACTCTTTATTTGCAGTTAAATTGGGGATCTTCAGACCATCGATATAACTACCCTTTCCGAGTATCGCATAATATTCCTTGTCCAGGGGTAAGTTCTTTACGTAGCCTACAGTAGTATCAGAAAGACCCCCAGGTGTGAATGCCAGTGAGATGCTGTAAAAAGGGATGCCTGAGAGGGCATTGCTGGTACCATCTATGGGGTCCATGATTATGTTCCCGTCTTCACCACCTTTCAGCAAACCGTACTCTTCGCTGTATATATTGTAATCACAATGTTCTTTAAGATAATTTATAGAAATATCTTCAACGATAGAGTCCAACTCACTGGTCGGAGTACCATCTGCGCCCATATTTGTTGTTTTGTCCAGAGAAGTTGTATCCAAGTCCTCCAAAGCATCTTCTACTGCAAGGGCGCATCCCCTGAATATATTCAGTATTTCGTTTTCCATCAGTTTAAGATAAAGGTTGGATGTTTAAAATACTTGTTGAAGGGTTCGTTAATTTTTATCTTCGTTCATATGATGCATCCAAACTGTCATTTGTGGGAACGGTATCTCTATGCCTTCCTCTCGGAACCTTCTGTCTATCTCTTCATGTATGTCGCTCATCACATTCCATTGCTTAACAACCTGGTCCACCCATATCCGAAGCGAGAATTCCAAGCTTGAGTCGCCGAATTTCCTAAAACGTACATTGGTTTTTCGTACATCATCCTCTATAACATCGGGATGATTCTTAGCTACCTCGTAAAGTATGCTCTTCACTTTGGCCACATCGGAGCCGTAAGCGACTCCCACTTCGACGCGCGCTCTTATGGTCGCATCGGGTTCGACGATATTGACTATCGCCTGATTCGCCAGGTTGTTGTTCGGCAGTATGATCCCCTCGTGATCTCTTATGTTGTATAGCTTCGTTGTCCTCATGCCGATATCCATGATGCGGCAGTATTCACCGGTTTCCAGCAGTATTATGTCTCCTATCCTTATGGGTTTGTCTAGTAGTAGGTGCATACCGCTGAAGAAATTTGCCAGAGTGTCCTGGGCGGCAAAGGCGATGACCAGGCCGACTATCCCGGCACCTGCTAAAAGCGCGGTAACTTCGATCCCAAGAACATGAAAGACCAATATCAGGCCCGCCACCAGCAAAACGACACCCACCACCTTTTCAAGCACCGGTTTGAGCACCGTTCCAAAGGCTGTATCGGAACCACCCCTCTCGTTCATGATCTCTTTAAGAACCGCCAGTAATATGCGGTAGGTTACGAAAACGCCTATGACTACGATTGTCAGAAGGTATACCTGGTAAATGGTGGCCCTTATACCCAGTCTGAGGTTCAATTTCATCAATGACTCCAGAAGACCGTAAATAAAAATGATAATAAGGAGGGGTTTTCTTATCATCCGTATGATAACCTCATCCACGTTTGTCTTCGTCTTCTTGGTGAATCCGTGGATTATGGGACTTACCAAGAAATAGAAAACCCAGCCTATTATAAACCAGGTAGCAAGGTTAAGTACGAAGGCACCGTAGGGGTTATTTATAGGTGCAGGTAGAGGATTCCGTATGCCGAATATTATGGTATTCGATTCGGGTGCAGGTGTGACACCTTTAATGTTGACGGTTACTGTTCTATCTACATGCTCTGTTTCATCGATACCCAATTCCCTGAAATGAAAACGGATGGTAGAATCCATGGAATCCCTGTCCGGTGTACGTGGAATACGGAAAGTTACCCTCACTATCTCATGGGGATTCGATTCATCCAGTACAAAATTGGATGGTGATATTTGGTAATCCCAATCAAGGTCAGGAATGACACTGACCCTAACCGCATAATCAACCGAATGATCCCTGGAAAGGGTCCAGACGAAGTCGACTTCATTTTCTGCATAATTACCCTTTTCATAATCGTCGTCCAAGCCCACATGGGGAAGTGCATTGGACAATGCAGGTACAAGAGCTGACATTGTTATGATGAAAGCGATTATTATAATCAACGTCGTCTTTCTTGGTTTTACCATCATGCATGTTAGGTCAAATGGTATAAATAAGTTTTTACCTATGTACCCGATACCCGACGATTGAATAGCATATGGTGTGAAAAATCTTCGTATCCACACAGGGAAGATATTTTTATAACCTTAGTATTGGGATAAACATGCCTGTAATCCGTCCCTTCAGGGTTAGAGATATAGAACAGGTAGTCCGTATCTCAAACACGTCCTTAAAGGAAAACTATGATGTAGAACTATTTTTTAACATATCCGAATCATGGAACGGGACCTTTTTAGTAGCGATCTCTGATAACATCGTATCGGGATTTATCAACGGATTGATGGAATCCGAAGGTGTCTCAAGGATACTGATGCTTGCAGTACATAGTGATTACAGGGGTCAAGGTATCGGAAGTGCACTTCTTAACAACTTCACTACCATAATATATTCCAGAGGTGCCCGGAAGATACTACTCGAAGTCCGTCCGTCTAATTTAACCGCTGTCGAGTTTTACCGTAAAAGAGGGTTCAAAACCATGGGGATAATAAAGAATTTTTATCAGAACGGAGAGAACGGAATAAAGATGGTCAAATCACTTCCGGAGAGAAAGGTAAAATGAGTTCGTATCAAGTTCCATGTCAAGTTCGTTTCAACTCTTCTCCCTTCAATAAAGCCTTGACTTCAACACCGATATCTGCCAAAGTCTCTTCACCTCCTTCTTGTCTGTCAACAACCACCAATACACTATTTACGATGGCACCTTGATCTCTCAAAACTCGTACGGTCTCCACAGATGACGACCCAGAGGTGATCACATCCTCCACTACATTCACAATATCATTCGGTTTGAATTCACCTTCTATCCGGCTACGAGTTCCATGGGATTTCGTTCTTTTTCTGATCATCACAAAAGGTTTTCCCGTTTCCATCGAAACTGCAGCTGCGATGGGGACCGCACCAAGTTCCATACCAGCTATAACGTCACCATATATATAAGGAGACATAGCGGTTGCGATTTCCTTTAATATGTTCGGTTTCGTGCTTGCAAGTTTAATATCAACATAATAATCGCTCTTTTTACCCGAGGTCAACGTGAAATCCCCGTATTTTACGGCTCCGCATTCTTCCAGCATCTTTTTCAATTTCATACGTATCACCATGGTTCTTTTTTTAGCCCGATCTTATATCCTATCGTATTAACTCCTCTGTGCAGGAGGGGAATCAAGACGATGATCAGTAATAAAGCTGTCCATCTGTCATCCAAAAGATAAGTATTTATCATCCATTCATGAAACAATAAAGAGGTAAGTATAAACGAGCCTAGGACGAAATCGTATTGGTCCAGAATGAACATCTTTTCCCCTCTCTTTTTGCCCAACCGTCTTTTTACAAAACTACCGCAAATGTCACCGAGGAGTGCTCCAAAGGCTAGAGTAAATATGATATATATTCCCGGTGTGGGAAAGCCGTGCATGTCGAGATACGGATTAAAGATCAAGGCTAGAACCACACCCACAAGCGAAGCGGATAGCGTACCACCTAGGAGCCCGCTCCACGTCTTCCCGTCGCCGAGTATTCGTTTACCCGATAAACACCTACCTCCGTCTATGATTAATCTTCCACCGAAAACCACAGCTAGGGAATTCGCCATCATGGCCGGTAGGAAAGCAACTATCGCCGAAATGATACCTATGATCATCGAAGGGAGATATTGTTGGTCTTAAAAACTATTTTCCTTTCAATCGTTTCGAATCACACAAATTACACTGTTAGAGGGGGAAACCTTTAATTACCTCATATAAATAACTGCGGTACACTATCGCACTGGAGCGTTGTAAGATATGGTAACAGTATATGATATACCTCCCGACGAGCTCATTTCGAATGTGAGCGGCATTCTCAAAGACAGAGACGAAATCGAACCACCGCAATGGACAGAATTTGTAAAGACAGGTATCCACAAAGAAAAAGGACCGATACAGACAGATTGGTGGTACACACGGGTCTCAGCTATATTGAGAACCGTTTACATAAACGGTCCTGTTGGGGTCTCCCATATTACCAGTAAGTATGGGGGCAAGCAAGATAGAGGTGCCAAACCGTCTCATGCTGCCAAAGGTTCCGGTTCCATCGCAAGAAAAGCATTTCAACAGCTGGAGAAAGCTGGTTTAGTCGAAAAAACACCCAAGGGAAGAATTATCACACCGAAAGGTCAATCTCTGTTGGACAATACCGCTTATGAGATACTCAAAGAGATGGCAAAGGAGGATCCGGAGCGCTCCAATTATCTCTAAAAGGACAGGGTACAATGGAAGATGAACTTGAGAACATCAAGAAAAAGAAGCTTGAACAGCTCGAGAAGCAGATGCAGTACGATGAGAGCCAGGAGGAAGCGGATGAACAAATAGAGGCTCAACGTAAAGCGGTTCTACGAACCGTTATGACTCCGAAGGCTCGAGAGCGCCTGGCAAGGGTCAAAATGGCCCGTCCCGATGTGGCGGAAGGCATAGAGCAACAGATTATCATGCTGGCACAAAGAGGTGCTATAAAAGATAAGGTGGATGATAGCACCTTGAAGAAATTGTTGGGAAATTTAACTCAGAGGAAGAAAGATATCAAGATCGAAAGGAGATGAAGAAATGTCAAGTAACAAACCAGGTCCGAAGAAGCGCAGGCTGCTAAAAAAGATGAAACAGAACAAAAGGGTTCCAGCATGGGTTATGCAGAGAACCAACCGCCGCTTCACATCACATCCCAAAAGAAGAAACTGGCGTAGGAGTAATTTAGACGAATAATGTCCGTTATAATGGGTGAGTAAATGGCCGATCAAGAAGAAAAAATATTGAATATACCTCTTAGACGAGCAAAAAATGATCCTGCAAGCAAGCGGGCATCTATTGCCATGAGAGAGATCAGAGAATACGTTTCACGAAATATGAAAGTCCCGTTGGAAGACGTATGGATAGACACCTCCACAAATGAAGCCGTATGGAAGAGGGGGATCAAAAAACCCCCTTCAAACATTAAAGTTAAGATAATCAAATTTGAAGATGGTATAGTTGAAGTATCCATTCCGAGAGAGTAGTTGCACATGCTCAAAAAGAGTGCTGTGAACTCGCAACCTTACATCGGCATTTTCTCGGTGGGTTGCGAGAAGTTAACTATAACACCACCTAATACGGACAATACCGTATTCTCCGAAGCTATGCAAACTTACGTTATTAATACCACCGTTGGCGGCACGCGTCTTTTAGGCGCACTTATATGTGTTAACTCTCATGGTGTGATCGTGTCCGATATCATCAGCCGCCATGAGATCGACAATATACTCGAACATATGGATGTGACAGTTGTTTCGGAGAGACACAATGCCCTGGGTAACAATGTACTGCTCAATGATCACGGGGCACTTATCAGTCCGTCCTTGAGTAAAGATACAGAAGAAGGTATCAGTGATGTACTTGATGTAGAGGTTATAAGAGGTACCATCGCGGGCATAGGTATGGTTGGTTCCCAAGCCGTAGTTACCAATAAGGGATTACTCTGTCACCCTCATGTAACCGAGGAAGAGACAGAGGTGATGGAAAAGCTATTTAGAGTTCCCGTAAGGAAAACCACTGCAAATCACGGCTCCGGTTGGATAGGTACATGTATGATCGCAAATACTAAGGGTGCCGTGATCGGTGATAGAACCACGCCCATAGAGATGGGGCGTATAGAAGATGGTTTAGGGTATCTAGAGTGAGAAGACCCATACCTCCGTTTCATCAGGCAGATCCGAATGTATGAAGTCCAATTCTACCCCTACCTTGTGTATCTTTTCGTCAGGGTAAAGAGAGAGGAAGGAATTCACACCCTGGATGTCCAATGAGAGTCCGCCTACTTTGTAATGCATGGGAACTGCTATGCTCGGCTTGATTTTATCAATTAGTTCCTTTGCATCATTCGGTCCGATGGTAAAGGTACCTCCTACTGGTATGAACAGAAAATCCACCTGTTGTAACCTATCTATCAGATCATCATCCAATAAGTGGCCGAGGTCCCCAAGATGACAGAATGTAAGCCCTTCATCTTCAAACTTGTAGATTATATTGTCTCCTCGTTTACTTCCTTCCGCCCTGTCATGATATGAAGGATAACCCTTGATTTTTACATTATCCAAAGTTCGTGAACCAGGTTTCCTGACCACTTTACTGTTAGATTTTTTAACCAGACGTACAGCATTATGGTCAAAGTGATCATGGCTCACTAGGATTATATCGCCTTCTACATAGGGGGGCTTTATACCTATGCTCTTCCCGTCATGGGGGTCGGTTACCACTACTTTTTCGTTTTCTATCTCGAAACACGCATGTCCGTGCCATCTTATTCGCATATTAATCTCCCAAAAGGTGATGACTTAAATCGGATTTAATATTTTCCCCCTAACACTGCTTCTATTCGAAAAGTTTTAAAGATATTGTACACGTCCGTATCCGCATGAAAGAGCATATAGAATCTCTAGAGATCACGGCAGCTATCAGGGAATTCCAGGAGATCATAGGCGGATTTATTCAAAAAGTTTACCAACTATCCGACGATAAGATATTGTTCAGAATACACGTACCTAAAGAGGGAAAAAAATTGTTGTTGTTCAAATTGGGACATGGGCTCTTCCTTACAGGAAGAGATATCGAAACACCCATGACGCCGAGTCATTACATAATGCTGCTGCGTAAATACCTTGGAAACGCCAGGATAACCACTGTGAAGCAGCATGAGTTCGACAGGGTGATAGTCATGGAACTGCAGGGAAGACAACCTCTAAAACTCATATTCGAGGTATTCGGAAAGGGAAATCTAGTTCTAGTGGGGGCTGAGCACATCCTTCTTCCATTAAGATCGGAAACCTGGAAACATCGTACCTTGAGGGAAGGGGAGACCTATCTGTACCCACCTTCGAGAAGAAGACCTTTTGATTTGGAAGTAAGTGAGGTAGAAGATGTCCTGAAGAATTCGAAAGCAGATCTTGTGCGCACCCTCGCCGTAGAGTTTAATCTAGGCGGCAAATATGCAGAGGAGGTCTGTGCACGCATGGGTGTGGACAAGAACATCGAAGATCACGTTGTCCTTGCGAAAAGTGTGTACGATACCCTACAAACGATGAAGCAGGCCGTACATACTGACCCGTTGGAACCCAGAATTATTATATCCGAAGACACCGTGGTTGATGCCGTACCATTTCAACTCACTATATACAAAGATGAAAGGATCAAAGAGACAGGTTCCTATCATAAAGCACTTGATCTTGCATTCAAAGAAACTGAGGACGATACCAGCGAAAGGGCACCTTCAAAGATAGAAAGGAGACTGGCTAGGCAGAAGAGCTCTGTTGAAAATATGTCTAAAAAAGTCGAAGAAAGCATGATGACGGCAGATTTGATATATCAGAACTACACATCATGCGAACAAATTTTAAAGGCGATAATGAGTGCAAGGGAGGAAGGAAACAGAGAAGAAGTGTTCGAAGAACTGAAAAAAGATGAAGATGTATTGGAAATAAACGACATCGACGAGTATGTAGTGATAAGACTGAGCGGCATATCCGATGAAGAGAGGGTACGCACCAATGTAAAACTGGATTTTAGAAAGGACGTCAACGAAAACGCCCAGAAATATTACAAGATGGCGAAGAAGAATAGGAAGAAGATAGAGGGGGCAAAAGAGGCGATCAAAAAGACGGAGAGAGAGATAGAAAAAGGTCTTAAAGTCGAAAAGAAAAAAGAAAGGAGAAAACCAACCGTAAAATTTTGGTTTGATAGGTACAAATGGTTCATATCGTCCCAAGGTAATCTTGTGATTGCAGGCAAAGATACAAAAACCAACGAAGAAGTGGTAAAAAAATACTTGGAAAAGTACGATAGATATGCCCATGCGGATGCGGGAGGCGCCCCCAGTGTAGTGGTGAAAAAAGGAGAGGGAGAGATAAGTAAAAGCACTTTATTGGAAGCGTGCCAGTTCGCAATACTTCACTCCAAGGAATGGAAGCGAGGGGTTGCTTCCGGGACAGCATACTGGGTCCTACCCGAACAGGTTAGCAAGACAGCGGAATCGGGAGAATCACTTCCAACGGGTGCCTTTGTTATAAGGGGTAAAAGAAATTACATAAAAAACATACCAATGAAGGCATCATTGGTAGAGATAACTTACGAAGATGAAAGGAAGGTGATGTGTGCCCCTAGTTTCACATCCGAAAATAACGAATATGATAAAAAGGTCTCTTTTATTCCTGGAAAAAAAGGGGCCGGTGAATTTGCCAATGAGATGTCAGATCACTTCAACGTTCCCGTAACGGAGATACAGAACATACTCCCTCCAGGCGGAGTCAAGGAGATAGAACGGATTTAGTCATAAAACCGCCGCCACAAATAAATAGAAGCGACACTTACACCTGCTTTTATGGAACAGGATAACCCGTCAAAGAAAATACGTGTAAAGGAACACCCCCATCCCCCGGTAGCCGAACCTGCTAGTTTGGGTCTTATCGGGCTCGCTATCGCCGCTTTGGTCCTCGCTTCTACAGACCTTGGATTGGCATCCAGCGAGATGACGTCACTCATGATACCATGGACATTATTTTTAGGAGCTACCGCTCAATTGGTAGCGGGGATAATGGATTTTAAGAGGAACAACATATTCGGAGCGACTGCCTTCACGACATATTCTCTACTCTGGTATGCTGTGTCCCTCACATTATTCATCACCATATTCACATCGGTGGACTTTGATCTGACCCATTACGCCTATGGTCTCACCGGATTTTTATTTTTCAGTATCATCCTGACAGTCGGTTCATTGATGGCAAATAAAACCTTTATCGCCATCCTTCTAGGCATCGATATAGCCATCATCACACTAGTATTACACATACTGGTAGGTACTTCGGCGATCCATGTGGGCATATCCCTTACAGCCGTGTCTCTCTTTTCTTTCTACGGCGCTGCGGCGATCCTATTGAACACCATGTCTCAGAAGACCATACTTCCACTAGGTGCTCCCATTTGGAAACCCTAGGGTTTAAGAATGTTCATGTACTCAGGTACCACGTCTTTACAGAAGGCTTTCATACCTTCACCGGTCTTGTAATGAGTCATCATATCCTCCATTACATTGAAAGGTATGGTAGCTATATCGACACCCATCTCTGCGCATGATTTTACCTGTCTAGCCGTACGTATGCTGGCAGCGATTATCTCCGTCTCAAAATCATAACCATCGTATATCTGCTTGATTGACCAGACAAGGTCAACACCGGAATATATGCCTGCATCGTTTCCCCAGTCGAACAGCTTCATCATCTCATGATCTTTGTATATTATGCTGTCCAAGTCTTTGCCTTCGAGTTGTTCCACCAACTTATATTCACGGGCACGTTCCGCCAGTTCTTCAGGGTAATGGGTTCCTTTGGGATAATCCTTTCCACCGGTAAGACCCATGTTATCCCGGATGTGATCGTCTATACGCCCCAAGAAGGGGCTGACATAGGCGGCACCCGCCTTCGCAGCCATTAGTGCTTGGTTGGACGTCATCACCAAGGTGCAGTTAATGGGTATACCCTTTTCACTCAATGTTTTGATGGCCTTGATACCTTCAAAATTGTCATCACCGTCTTCCATGTAGGTGTTCACGGGTATTTTGATCACCACATTGTCATTGACCGGGTTGAATTTACTATACAATACCTTTGCCTCGGCTACCATATCTTCATAGCTAGTTCCTGCAACTTCAAGACTTACGGGACCGCTAACGGTCTTGAGTATGTCTTGGATGTACTCGTCCAAACTAACGCCTTCTAACCCGTCTGCTGCCTTTTTGATAAGTGAAGGGTTGGTGGTGACTCCATCCAATATCCCCCAGGACTCTGCTTCTTTTATCTCTTCTATCATTGCCGTATCTACAAATATTTTCATCTTATCACATTCTTGATATTACGTCGTGTGCGCTCTCAACGATATCCTGGGCGGTAAGCCCGTATTTGTCCATGAGCTCTTCACTACCACCCGATTCTCCAAATACATTGGGTATGCCAACCCGCTTCATTGGTACGTGATAGGATTCGGACAGTACCTGAGATATGCCGCTTCCCATGCCTTGACTAACCACGTGTTCCTCGGCTGTAACAACACCGCCGGTGTCTTTTGCCGCCTTGACTATGGCCTTCTCGTCAAGTGGTTTGATGGTGCTCATGTTGATCACACGGGCGTCAACATCGTGCTCTTTCTCTAATATCTTTGCGGCCTTCAAACATCTCGATACCATTATCCCTGTACCGATCAATGTTACATCCGTACCTTCCTTAAGCATGGTTGAAGTACCTATCTCGAAGGGATCTTCCTCTTCTGTTATTATAGGTACATTGGAACGACCCAATCTTACATAGATAGGACCTTCGGTCTTTGCCACCGCTCTAATGGACTTCCCCGTTTCGATATAATCCGCCGGCGCTACCACGTTAACATTGGGTAGTACCCTCATCAATGCGATATCCTCCAGCATCTGGTGAGAAGCACCATCGCCTCCAACTGTAATTCCCGCATGAGTAGCAACTATCTTTACATTAAGTCTGGGATAAGCAATGCTCTGCCTTATTTGATCGTAGGCTCTACCCGTAGCAAAGACTGCAAAAGTGCTGGCAAAAACGATCTTCCCGGATGCTGCGAGACCTGCAGATACGCCCATGAGATTCTGTTCTGCGATACCGCAGTTAAAGAACCTTTCAGGGAATTCCATACCAAAAGCCTTCACTTTACATGAACCGCAAAGGTCCGCCCCGAGAACCACTATGTCGTCACGCTGTCTACCCAGTTCTACTAGTGTCTTTCCGTAGGCATCTCTCTGCTTTGCCATCTCCCACATCAGAGGTCACCTCCCAGCACTTCGAGAGCGATCTTGAGCTGTTCGTCGTCAGCGGCTTTACCATGGAAAGCTAATGAGCCTTCCATGAAGGGGACACCTTTTCCTTTGGTCGTATGAGCTATCAAAACAGATGGCATCCCATGAGTTTCTTCTAGGGCTTCAACTGAATGTACTATCTCCTCGATATCATGCCCATCTATCTCCTTTACATTCCAACCAAACGCCTTCCATTTTGATACCAAAGGTTCAATGGATACGATCTCTTCCGTTGAGCCGTCTATCTGGAGTTTGTTCCTATCGATAAAGACGATCAGATTATCCAATTTTTGATGACTTGCAAACATGGCGGCTTCCCATATTTGACCTGACTGCATCTCTCCGTCCCCGCAGATGGTGAACACACGGCATGGTCGTCTGTCTAGTTTTGCCGCAAGTGCCATACCGCAGGCAATAGAGAGTCCCTGTCCCAGTGAGCCAGTCGATACGTCGACGCCGGGAGTTTTCCTCATATCGGGATGACCTTGTAATCGTGAAGTTAGCTTTCGAAGGGTCATCAACTCATCAACGGAAAAGTAGCCTGCCTCGGCGAGAACGGCATACAACGCCGGAGCGCTATGACCTTTACTCAGCACTAACCTATCACGATCCTCCCATTCCGGCTCTTCCGGACGGTGATTCATCACCTCAAAATACAAGGCGGTAAGTATATCTGTCGCAGAAAGAGAGCCTCCCGGGTGTCCAGACCCTGCAGCGTGGGTGCTCTTAACTACATATATCCTGATCTTTCGAGCTATCTCATTTAATTCATTTATCCTTGTGTCATCGAGTGTAGACATCCGATTATTCCTCCGATTAATATGAACATTAGAGATGGGTAAGAGTTATCTATTATTATCTTTTTCGGAACGGTTATACCCGAATCACGTTAATTTAAGACTATAAAAAACGCCTATTTTACTTCATTCGGTCCAGGCTTTTCCATACTCTAGATGTACGCGTCCGTTGGCAAAGGCTGCAACCACATCAGGTAGAAGCCGATGTTCCATCTTGAGGACCCTTTGTGAAAGGCTTTCAACGGTGTCATCGGGAAATATCGGCACACATTTCTGAGTGATTATGGGGCCCATGTCCACATCGCAGGTCACGAAATGTACGGAACATCCGGACACTTTCATACCGGATTCCAAAACCGCTTCGTGCACCCTTTCACCGTAATATCCCGGACCGCCGAAGAGTGGCAGCAAGGCAGGGTGAATGTTGATCATCTTTCCGTAATACCTCTCCACGAATCCGTCAGTTAGTATCCTCATGTATCCCGCTAAAACTATGAGGTCGGGATCAACCAAATCTATCGCATCGATCATCTCAGCTTCGTGTTCCTCCCTCTCTTTATCCCTGTGGTCTATAACCTTATATGGGATGTCGTGATTTCTTGCCCTGGAGATACAATAAGCATCGGGGTTGTTCGTCAATAACAATGATATGCGTGCAGGGACATCACCGGATTCTATTGCATCCACGATGGATTGAAAATCGGTACCTCCACCGGAAGCTAGCACGACCAGGCTTATCATGATAGTCTACAAAGGTATTGAGGATAAAAAATTTTGGGAGCTGATGCTAGAGATATAGAAAAAAAATGGAAGGATACTGGAGTTATCTCCTTTAAAGGATCCATGTACCTTTCACTATTTTTATGTTTTTTTCAGTAATCGTCGTCGTCAAAGTCTCCGCCACCACTGCCGCCGCCGAATCCCTTAGATGCTATTACATCGTCTATCCTCAGTATCATGTTGGCTGCTTCAGTTGCGGATTGAACTGCCTGATTCTTTACGCGGAAGGGTTCGATGATACCTGCCTTGACCATATCGCACATCTCCTCGGTTTCTAAATTAATACCTATATTCTTACCGTCTTTTTTATCATGTGCCGCCGTCAATCTCATCAAGACATCTATTCCATCCATACCCGCGTTCGTCGCTAGCGTTCTTGGAATTATGGTAAGTGCATCAGCGAAGGCCAGTGCTGCAATCTGTTCCCTTCCGGTTAAAGTCTCAGCGTAGTTCTTGATCGAGTGAGTCATCTCTATCTCGGTGGCTCCCCCTCCCGGGAGAACAGATCCGTCCTCGATGGCAACCGCAACCACTTTCAAGGCATCCTCCAAGGCACGTTCCAACTCATCAACCACATGTTCGGTACCGCCGCGGAGGAGTATGGTAACCGCTTTTCCTTCTTTTACGCCTTCGATGAATGTCAGCTTGTCTCCTGCGATAAATCGATCACGTACAACGCCTGCCTTTCCAAGGTCCTTCTTTGAGAGATCTTTCAAATTGGTTACAACGACACCGCCCGTGGCCTTTGCCAGCTTCTCCATGTCCGATTTGCTTATACTGTCGATGGCATATACCCCCTTCTTTGCAAGGTAGTGCTGTGCTAGATCATCTATGCTTTTCTGAGAAAAGAGAACGTTCGCTCCTGTTTTTTCAACCGATTCTACCATGTTTTTTATGGTGCGTTCTTCTTCATCAATGAACTGCTTCATCTGTTGTGGTGACTTGATACCTATCGACGCCTTTGCTTCCGTCTTCTTTATCTCTATGGGGAAGTCGAGCAGTGCTATCTTTGCCTTCTCCACTTCCTTGGGCATATCCGGATGGCTCCGCTCCTTATCCAATACCATACCGTTCACTAAGATGGAGTCATCTATCTTCCCACCTGCTCTTTTGATTATCTTGACATTATCGATATCCGCTTCGTATCCGTCCTTTACCTTTTCTGCTATGCTTCTAACACCATCAACCGCTATCTTTTGAAGGTTTATATTGTTGGTCGCCACGGTCTTTCCCGTCATCGCAGTCGAGGCTATATGGATCAAAGTCTCTTCGTCATCAGCATCTATGTTTATCGTTCTCTCCTTCAGTACCTCTGATGCCTTTATTGCCGCCATCAGATATCCCTTCGTGATGGTAGAAGTATGGAGTTTACCGATCATGTCTTCCGCCTTTTTAAGCAGTTCTCCGGTAAGTACAACGGCTGACGTTGTCCCGTCACCGCATTCATCGTCCTGGCTCTCTGCAACCTCGACTATCATCTTTGCAGCGGGATGTTCTACCTCTATCTCCTTGAGGATGGTAACCCCGTCGTTGGTTATCACAACGTTGCCCATGCTGTCCACCAGCATCTTGTCCATGCCTTTAGGACCCAATGTAGATCTAACGGCATCCGCTATTGCTTTCCCAGCGTTGATATTACCTATCTGCGCTTCTCGGCCTTTTTCTCTTTTTGTTCCTTCTTGAAGTATCAGTATTGGTGTTCCGCCCATATACATTGTTATCACCTGAAGTTAATGTAATGTACAATCGTGTATTTATCCTTTTCTATCACAGGGTAAGAGTTCAGCCGTGTGAAGTTCGGATGATATTTTTTCCATGTTCAATCAGATTTTGATTTTCGATTTTCATCGTGTGATATACACTGGTCAATCTTTCATAGATTTTAGC
>CAZAMQ010000028.1:0-28594 GCA_964486225.1 uncultured Thermoplasmata archaeon
GGAAAAAAACCTACTGGCTAGGTCTCTAAAAACCTCTTCTTATAAACTCAAGTTATAATGGTAATTAACCCTTATTACGTGGATTATTTATGGAGATAATAGGGGTGAGAAGTAGAGTCTCTTTTGGAAAGGATTTTTGTGAACTTCCTCCTCCTATTGAACATGTAGATGAAAATTGAGGTTTTTATCACCGACTCATACGCTCTTTCACCCAGATAATAGAAATGATGGATCGAAGAAGGCCTAGTCGGAAAAAATGGATTGGTAAAACTGAGCTTTGCAGAGAGTGAATATTTCAATCCGATCCGGCGATCAATTTCTTTATCTGTTTTTTGAAAACAGGTATCTTATTTTCGATGACATCCCATATGATGTCTTCATCGATACCAAAATAGGCGTGGATGAGTATATCTCTCAATCCTGCGATGGCCCGCCAATCTATATCCGGATAGTTCTCTTTAAGATCTACGGGCAAATGCTTTACCGCTTCGCCTATGACCTCGAGATTTCTTATGACTGCATCCGTTGTTCTATCATCCATCATAAACTCTTCGAAAGTCAAGTTCTTCGTATACCTCTCGATCTTATCTATGGCGTTCAATATGTCTTCAAGATAATCCTTATACTCCCGCGGCATATTTCGTACTCCCGAGTATATACTCCTTTATGTGCGGTTTAACAGCATCTTTTATGACCAGATCAACGTCTCTTTCGAAAAGGTCTTCGAAGAAGAACTTAAGACCCATGTAATTATCGAAATTTTTCTCTCCCTTTTTGAACTCAACGAGTATGTCTATATCGCTGCCCTGTCGTTGTTCCCCTCCGACATAAGAACCGAATAGACCTATCTCTTTTACACCGAACTTGGAGATGTCCTTACAGTGTTTTTCGATCTCCTTGATTATCACATCTTCATCGAGTTCCATGGCATCTGTATCTACCTTCGAGGCTTTATGGTTTTCGGAGGAATGTGTTATCCTGTAATTATAACGCTTTTTAGAAATAATTTAAGGTGCTTTGCTTCTCACATTCTCTGAAACGTTTTTTCCATGTCTGTAGTTATAATCTATTTCGACGGGTCTCTCGTGCTTAACGGCAGCGATGCCGGTGGTTTATAATGATCGTCCCAAGAATAGGACGGTTGTCCCAATAATAGGGTACTATCTGGTGTTTATGAAGTGTTTCGGGAAAGGTTTTTGATAGGGGACTGCCAACTCGGGGAGGTTAAATCGATTTCGTTTATCAGAAATCACTGTCCATTCTTTTTAATTCATCTATCAATACATCGATGGTCTTCATTGAATCTTCAAAATCTGGAAAATTTTCTTCGGACACGAACCTGCTCAGATTACTATACCAATATTCTTTTAGCTCTTGTCTCTTTTCTTCCGATATCTCCATTTTGAGTTTCAGATCCTTGGCCTGCATCTTTTCCTTTAATGCGTCTGTGAGATCATTTAGTCTGAGGTCATGTTCGGAGTACATCCTATATACATCGTAATGATCCCGTGCTCTGTTCCTCTCGAACAAGCTTCTTATCTTCTCAACGAATATTTCATTTAGTGAGTAACAGTTGAGTTTGAACTTAGGCACATCTTCAAAACTGTGGCTTTTTATCGGTATGTCAAACAACAGCTTTTCGTCGAGGGTAACATCCAGCTTCGTTGTGTTCTTTTGACCTAATAGTGCATCGTATTGTATCTTTATTTGGACATATCCTGGATTTGAATGATATGATTTGATATAGAAACCGATACCGGACCTTTCGGAGATTTTCGTGAGAGATGACCGTAAGTCTTCCTCGAAAGATCCTTCACTGAAATCTTCCAGTGCGGTAAGATCTATATCCTCTGAGGATCGCCACTTATCTTTAAAATATATCTTGTGTAGCAGTGTTCCTCCTTTGAATACCAAGCTCTTTTTGATAACATCTCCCGTGAAGATGGCGTAAAGTATCCAGGAATTTACGTAATCCTTTTCCATCAATCCTGCGGTCAGATCCCTTTGCCGTGCCAATGCTCTCAATCTGTTTAGAGTTATCAAAATGAGTTCTCCTCCAAGTATTCTTTTCTAACGTTGATCCTCAGTTTCCATCTGGAATCGTACCTACCTCTGTTCGGTCCTGTGTTATCCAGGAGGGAATAAGAATCGGTGTAGTGCTTCTTTAATTCATCTTCATCCGGTATATCGTAATTCAGATATTCCAGCAAAAAGTGTAGCCTTTTTACAACGGCACCGTTGTTCATCCTTATGGCATATCTGATCAGTTTTTTTATGTCGAGTTCTCTTTTTTTTTCCCTCAAACCCTTGACCACTTCTGTTATCCCTCCCGAATATTCCAGATGATCGAGTGAGTCGATTACGGTCTTTTCCGGATCGGAGATGTTTATGGTTGAAGAGGCTACGGCGTATGGTTCGACCCCAAAGAATTTTCTTTTGTTCAATGTTATGAAGTTGTAGGGTATCCCGTGTATGGTCTTGTTAGTCTTCCTTGACTTTGTTGCCACAAAGACGGAGAACGGTGTCTGTTCGGTCATACCATGAAAGTTTAGGGCTGAAAGGAAACCGATGTAATACTCGGAAACCAGATTGGCCGCGATTATGAATTCGTGCTCTGTGTAGATGCTCTTTTCACCGGCATCCAAAGGTATTATGAGATATTTACCGGCTTCTATCCTTTCCAACCAGCCTTTACTGTTAAGCTTACTCGCTATCTTCTTTGCGTTGTTGTATGTGGTGTCTAGTTCGTCTTTGATATCATCGATCCTTATGATGGTACTATTTTTACTGGCTAATCTGGACAGTAGTAGGCTTTCTTTATCGGATAATCCCTTTCTAGTTTTATCGGAGTTTGTAACCATTATTGGTTACTTACGTTACAAGAATTATAAATATGTTTGCTTTTGAATTGCGGAATTGTTGCAGGGTGCATAGTTTGGTCGCTGAAGTAGGGCTTGAGTTGGACTAAAGGGGACATCCCTCACCCCGCCCTTTCCTGGCCGTCGCCGTCCCCCGCCGGCCTATTCGGGGAGGTTAAAATAGTTTTAACACAAATAAATACGTTTAGATGATCATTCGTTTTTTACACAATCTTTATTAAGTAGTATTGTACTACTTTACTACAGTGATAAGATGTCTGCAGCCTCGATTACTAAAGTGACTAGGAAGTTCCAGATCACCGTTCCAAAAGAGATCAGGGAGAATCTTTCGATCCACGAAGGCGATTATATCGCAGTTATAACCAATGGTGATGAAGTAATCTTGAAAAAATTAGAGCTTCCCGAGTGGGACGAAATCTTTGAGAAGGGAGAAAAAAGTGCTGAAGAAAAAGGTATAACGAGAGAAGAGATCATATCTGCAGTAAGGAAGGAGCGTAAAGGTGAATGAAGGTCTTTTTTGACACAAATGTGCTTATTTCTGCATATTATTTTAAAGGGAACGAGAGAAGGTTGATGTTGAAAGTTATCGAGTCTGATCATGTTCCAGTGATATCTACACAGGTTATACATGAGGTACAAACTGTTATGCAGGAAAAATTCAAGGAGAGCGTGTTTGATATAGAAGATTTTATCGAAAGATTGCTGGCCGACATGGTTTTGGTGAGAGATTATAAGATCGAGATAGAAATAGCAGATGAATCGGATAAAAATATTTTAGGATCCGCCGTTAAATCTAGCTGTAAATATCTCGTTACCGGTGATAAGTTGATCCTACGTTGTGATGTGGAACATATCAGAGTGCTCAATGCAAAAGATATGCTTGGAGAGTTAGAATCGTTCTAGCTTGGTCTGCTTTTGTTCTTCGAATCTCCTGATCGAGAGATCGAGGTATTTTTCTTCTTTGTCCATACCTACGAATTTTCTTCCGTGCTTGTTTGCTGCTATCCCGGTGGTCGAGCTACCGGTGAACGGGTCCAGTACTAGGTCGTTATTTTCCGTTGCTGCTAGTACGATCCGCTCCAGCAATGCCAGCGGCTTCTGCGTCGGGTGCTTGCCGAACTGTTTTTCTGACTTCGGTGTTGTTGGTATCGACCACACCGAGCGCATCTGCTTGTTGGGATTCTTCAGCTTGTCTTTTGGGAATTTTTCGTACTTGGTGTACTCGTAGTCGAATGTATGTTTAGCATCTTCATGCTTCTTTGCCCATATCACAGTTTCATGAGAGTGTGTAAAGTACCTGCACGAAAGGTTCGGAGGAGCGTTGGGCTTGTACCAGCATATATCGTTGACGATGTGGAACCCGAGTTCCTGCAGCACGTACCCGCAGACGTATATGGAATGCAGCGTGCCGGAGATCCAGATGGTGCCGTCGGGTTTCATAACATCTCTGCATGCCTTTATCCACTCTCTGTGGAATCCCACATCTTCCTTGAAACCTTTGGGAACGTCCCAATCACCTTTATTTACGGAAACCCGTTTACCTGCTTTACACGTGAATCCTCCGGAAGATAGCAGGTAAGGTGGGTCCGCGAAGATCATATCGACCTTTGTTTTCATCTTTGGAATCATCTTGATGCAGTCTCCCAGAAAGAGGGTGAAGTCGTTCTTGCTGAAGTAGGGGGTGAGATTTATGTTATCTCAACGATCTAATTGCATCATAGATATAAAGGTAGTTAGAAGTTAGTTATAGAATGTTGTAACTAACGGAGGGGGCAGCCCTAACCCCACCCAAACTCCCTGTGCGGGCTCGAACCCTCCCTTCTCACCTGCTCGGGAGGGGAAAGTGTGTTCGATGTAGTATACTTTCACTTACCCCTAGAGTTTACTTATTTAAATAAACTCCTCGTTAGTATATCGATGTCAAATACACATTTCAAGTATGAAATTAGAGATCCAATATATGGTTTTATCCATTTCAACGAGTGGGAAAGGAAGATAATAAACCATCCGATTTTCCAAAGATTAAGAAGGATCAAACAGAATTCTTTAACAGATATGGTGTATCCAGGTATGACACATACACGTTTCGAACATTCTATCGGTGTTATGAAACTTGCCGATGACATGTTTCATTCTATAATGAATGATGAAAGAAGTATAACGAATTTAAGTGAGTGGGGATTTCATAAAAACCAGTTGGAAAGACCCCGTCAAGTGATACGTATCGCCGCATTAGTACATGATGTAGGGCATGCTCCTTTTTCCCATGCCTCGGAAGAGATAATGCCTAAAAACAAAAGTAACGGTAACAAATACAAACATGAGGATTACACCCAAGAACTAATCGAGAAAGGGCTAAAATCTGTTATCGAGTATACTATGGAAAACAATGCTTTTAGAATAAAAAACGATGAAATATCTTCTTACTTCGATGGGTATGCAACACCTCTCACAAGCCTATTTTGGAAAGTCATGATCAACAGTCAAGCGGACGCAGATAGAGGTGATTATTTGCAAAGAGACTCCTATTATGGTGGAGTTAAGTATGGTATATATGACAGAGAGCGTTTGATAAATACTCTGACCGTGGGTATAGATCCTGAAGTTGATACACCTGTATTAGGATTAAAGGAAGAAGGGTGGCAAGTAGCGGAATCTTTCATCATTGCGAGATATAGAATGTTCACACAGGTGTATTATCATAAAACAAGGCGGGCGTATGATAAAATGCTGCAGGAAGCGATTCTACATACTCTGGGCACCTTACCTTCACCAACAGACCTGGACGATTACCTGGATTTGGATGATTTTAAATTATGGTGTCTAATGCGAAACGACGATTCAAACGAATGGTTTAATGCACTGGTTTGCAGGAACCATATTAGAGAAATATTCACAACCGATGATTTTGAAAAAGAAGAATTTGAAGAGACGGTTGAGAAATTAGAAGAAGAAAACATATGGTATTGGAGAGATAATCTCAAAAAGGAATGGTACAATCAGGACATGGATAAGGAGATCATGCTTTTTCAAAAAGACGGGACACCGATGGTCCTATCAGAAAAATCTAAGATAATTAATAATATGGAATCTTTCAATATGGAAAGAATATATGTCAAACTCGATGATCGGGAATAAGTTAATAAAGGGTGTAATGAAATGATGGAAGAAAGAGAAGATGACGCAATTGTCGCTTATATGGTAAAGCGATTGAGAGAGCAAGATGAAAATAAACAGATCGGAAAAACGGTTGTCCAGAAGATGGCCTATCTGCTTGAATTGAACAGCGATGTGGATTTTGATTATACAATGTATCATTATGGCCCATTCTCAAGACGTGTTGCGGGTTTATTGGATATGGCTGAGAAAAACGGTTATGTAGATATTAAATGGAACTCAGATAAAGGCTATTTTATCGAACCAAAGGAAGATGTACCCGAAGATAATTTGGATGAGGACATTAAAAAAGCCGTTGATGATGTGGTGAATAGGTACGGTAAATATCTTGCAATCGAACTTTCTTTGATAGCTACTGGCCACTATGTAAAGGATAATTACGAATATGAAAGTGACGAAAGACTGGTGGAAATTGTTTTATCTCTCAAATCCGATTACGGAGAAGAAAAGATAAAGAAATTACTTCTTGATGAAAAGATAATCGCATCGTAATAACCAAAAGATTTAGATCGACTGACGTAGTTACACATACGATGGATCTACACTTCGATACTTCCCTAGCATCCGGCTACAAGTCGGCTTCTCAGATCGCCCGGGTATTGACAGAAGCCTGGTTCGACGAGGAGATGTACTGTCCCGCGTGTACTTCCGACAGTTTGGATAGGCTGCCGGACAACACCAAGGTGAAGGATTTTTACTGTTCCGAATGTCAGGAAACCTACCAACTGAAGGCCAAGTCCACTCCCTTCGGTAGGAGGGTCGCGAACTCAGAGTATCACACCAAGATCGATAAGATCCAGAAGGGGCTTTCGCCCAACTGGTCCTTTTTGCGGTATGATATAACGGATCATCGTGTTGTCGACCTTATGATCGTACCTAAACACTTCATGACACTGGATGCTGTGGAGAAGAGAAAACCGCTATCCGACGGAGCGCGTCGTTCCGGATGGGTGGGCTCCAACATCCTGCTGGAAAGACTTCCTCCCGATGCGCATCTTTACGTTGTTAGGGAAAGCGAGATCATCCCGAAACGGATGGTACGAAAAGAATGGAAACGCTTCGAGTTCCTGGGCACCAAAGACGTTTATTCTAGGGGATGGTTGAACGACGTGTTGATGTGTGTGAGGGACCTGGGAAAGGAAGTTTTCACTCTCCAGGAGTTGTACGAGTATGAGGAGAAGTTGAAGGAGCTTTATCCTATGAATAAGCATGTCAAGGCGAAGATCCGCCAGCAGATGCAGGAACTCCGAGACGGCGGAGTGGTGGAGTTCGTGGATGGCCGAGGGACGTATCGGGTGTTGTGAAAAGTGATGGCGGTAGGATCGAGATTTATGGTTTATAGGATGTGTCTTTTTGGTGGTTGACAAACGCTGTTCGAAGATAATTTTTGATATTCATCCATGAGATGTTAAGAAGATCGGTAGAATCGATTTAGAGATTTATATACATTAGACCTGTGGTCTGCAGTGATCACGGACATCTCATCATTGTCTATTGAAACAATGATCCTGTAATCTCCGGCTCTTATTTTGTAAAGATCATATCCTCTTAAAGGGGATAGATAATGTTCAGGTAAATCGGCAGCATCTTCAACTTTCTCTATTATCCTTGCCGCGATATGTTTTTCTATATTTTCTAGATCTTTTTCGGATCGATCAGTCCAAATTATCTTCATTCTGTCTACCCTAAAAATTTTGAACGTATTTCATCATGGGATTTAACCCGGCCTTCCTTCAAATCTTCAAGACCTTCCTTTATCTTTTCTTCGAATTCCGGTTTCAATTCGCGTCCATAGAGTTTTTCACGGATGGCATCTCTTGCAAATTCGCTAAAACTAGCATACCCAAGGTCCTTCATGTACCTCCTTATATCTTCGTCCATATTTTCAGGGATCTTGATCGGATGAGCTATCATTTGTATCACTAAGTATCACTAAGTATTACGATATTAATAAACTTTATGGGCAAACAGCTATGCCTACATATTATTCATACCCCCTCCATAATATTCTATGATCGCTTCCTTTACTTCCTTTTTGGTTATCCTTTTCTCTTTGGCGAATTTTTCAACCCAATCGTTCTGTTATGACGATAGATATCTGATAAAGAAAAAGAAAGGAATTTTTTGTTGTAGAAAACGTTAGTTTTTCGTTATGAGCAGCGTCAGTTTCGGGATCTTAAAAGTGGAGATTTTTGTTGAGGAAGATGGTGTTTTGGAATTATGAACAATTACTGGGATTAGCATCCCTTTATGGTTCAAATGATTTTGAGATTGAGTGGGGGATTGTTATTTTGGTTTCTGGATGCGTTGGAAAACAGCCGAGTTTCATAATCGGAGGAAAAATCCCTGGGCTATCGCAACTATATTCTTTACGTTGTTAGGGAAAGCGAGATCATCCCGAAACGGATGGTGCGAAAGGAATGGAAGCGCTTCGAGTTCCTGGGCACCAAAGACGTTTATTCGAGGGGATGGTTGAACGACGTGTTGATGTGTGTCCGGGACCTTGGAAAAGAGGAGTTCACTCTCCAGGAGTTGTACGAGTATGAGGAGAAGTTGAAGGAGCTTTATCCTACGAATAAGCATGTCAAGGCCAAGATCCGCCAGCAGATGCAGGAACTCCGGGACGGCGGAGTGATCGAGTTCGTCGATGGCCAAGGGACGTATCGGGTGCTGTGATATCTGGGAACATGTCCCTGCTTTTTACTTACCAAATCCTTAAATACCTAAGAACGTATGGAACGTATGGAACGTATGGAACAAATGGAACGTATGGAAATAGGTGGAACGTATGGAAATAGGTGATGGATCATGGAGTTCGATGTAGACCCATTTTATCTGTACCCTGTAAGGGACGAATTGATGGGCAAATTGTTTATAGACCGGGAGAAAGAGATAGAATTGGCAAGAACAACTTTGGCACCGGGCTTCAAAAAACACAAGGACGTATGTGCCGTTGTTGGAGGTATCGGTGTTGGAAAAAGCAGTTTTATAAACATGCTGGATAAGATCGCAAGGGACCTGGGAAAAAAGACCTTTCTCACAAACGATCTTGACGATATACGAACAGACGATATCATGAAAGACTATGACGCGCTTTTGATCGACGATGTGGATAAAATTGGTGACGAAGAAGTAAAGAGATTCTACGATCTTTGCGAATCTCTGTTGGTTGATGAAGGGGTGATATTTTTTACGGACACTCACGAACGTGCTTCAGAAGTCGTCAACAGGAGGAACTTCACGGTGTCCCAGTTCATAATGCTGCCACGTGAACTGCCGAGAGACAGATTAAGATTCTTCCTTGAAGAAAGGATGAAAAGATGTGCCATATCCAAGGAGGAATTTGTTTTTCCCTTTAACGAGGAGACTCTAAGGATAGCTTCTATCAGATCGAAGGGCAATCTTCGTAATTTCATGAATTACACAAAAAACGCTTGGAAATTCTTCAAGGGAGGGGAAGAAGAAAGAGTAACGGTAGAGAACATGAAGGACGGGATAGTTACCGTTGATACGTCTTTTTTGAGCGGTAAAGACCTCACCGATCTTAAGATCTTATGGTATTCAACGGTGGGGGATATGAACAGATCGTATCTGGCCCACAAATGTGACATAGATTCAAAAACTCTCGATAGACGTGTCGACGAATTGTCGGAATTCATCTCAAAAAAGAGAGCCGGTAAGGATATCTACATGCAGTCTGTATATTGTTTCTTAGAGGATAGAGAAGAGATCTTGGAGCGAATATTCAGGAACCTGGGCATACGGAAGGAACAGTTATGATACTACGGTTGTGATATTGGTTTGCGGTTTTGTTACAGTGGAAGAGTGGTTCGTTGATAGGAGAGAGAGATATCTCGGTTTGAGATAAAATTTTTCATCCGCGTCAGTTATCTCCGTATATCATCAATGGATTGTTATCCATGAAATGACCGTCAGCTATCTTTCGTTGGAGTTCGTTTATATCCGTACTCCTGGTCGAATAAGGGTTTAATCCGTATGCCTTCGTCATCTCATCGAAAAAATATCTGTCCTTTTTTTCCTTCACACAATATGACTAGCAAGGTCAAACCACCTAATAACCTCGGAGATCGGTCTTGATCTTTTCCACTTCTTCGAAGGCCTCTTCTCCGCTCATTATCTCCCTATCTAACCTCCCGTTCGGTAGTCTTTCCATCCTTATTACGTTGACGGATCTTGATCTGTCTTTCTCTCTAGCTTTTGCAAGTATATATTCAACAAATTCGTGACTGTGAGTGGTGATGAAAAATTGAGTGTCCGTTGAATGGTTTACGATCTCTTCTGCCAAAATATCCAGAAATCCTGGATGCATGGTGACCTCTGGTTCTTCGAAGATGACGATCCCTTTATCCATCAGTGGGGCCATGAACGACAGTTTTATCAAAGCATTGAATCCATCTCCCATATTGGACAAAGGAATAGACTCGTTCAGATCGCTCAGTAGGACCTGCATACCCTCTTCCGATTTTACGATATCCGTTAGATAGGGTATCTTGTTTTGAAGATACTCCCTTACCGGTTTCAATCTGTTGCGATGGACCAGTTCATCGTATAGTTCCCCTATGTCGACCATGTGTTGATGCGAGTTGAACAGAACCCGGATGTCAGGTATATTTTCGATATCTTCTTGAAGTGTTATCACATCATCTATGTACTTCGACGTTGAATACATCATCAGTTTTGTATGTTCTTCCGCTTCTGTTTTCAGAAAAAGTTTTTCCGATCGGATGATATCTTTTCGTATGTTTGCGACGCCGGTCTTTTTGTGTTCTTCGAACTCCGTCAACTCGTTTTTAAATTTTTCATCTTCTTCTATTTTTTTAAGATCGTCTTTATTCAGTTCGATATTCTCCTCGCTGATCTTCAGGAATTTTTCTAACATCGTTGAGAACAGATTTCCGAACCCTTTGATCCCGTCCGGTGTCGTGAACAATAATCGTTCATAATCCATGTTTTTATCAAGATGAGCTTGGAACTTTTCGTAAAGGTCCTTCGGGATCGTCTCTTGAGCATATTTCCCTCTCATAGTGATCTCGTTCTCCTGCTCTAACTTAACAGAGATCCTGATCTCTTCCTTCTTTTCATTTACAAGATGTTTTATCTGTCTGCTGTCGAAGAAATCGTATAACGACGGAGAGAGTATTTCTGTGCTGTTAGAGTGGTTAGACTTGATGGTGGATAGTAACATCCAAACCGATTCCAAGATGGATGATTTTCCTGTATTGTTCGGGCCCACTATCACATTGATGGAATTGGTGGGAAAATCCATCTTATCGATACCTTTATACCCATCGATCATCAGATCATTGATTACCTGCATCTTTACTCGTTCAGACCAGCGCTAACACGATATAAAAACCTATCCCACATGTCTATCTATCATGTTATTCTCCAAAAATTTCGTCAGTATCCTCAAGGTTACGGGGTAGAGGTATGAGAACGGTGGTATTTATTCGAATTCGTAGTAGCTGTACTCGTTGAACACCGCTGTTCTGATCCTGTTCTCCGGTATCGAGGTTCGGCGATGGATGGCTTCCTTATACAAGAGAAGTTGAGATGCGTAGTGTTCCGGGTGGTTAAGGTTCGGTTTGTGCAGGAATCAAGAGATTCCTCCTTTTCGACAAAACTCGATTTTGTCGTGAGTTAGAAACGGTGTTTCTGATGTTCACTTCGAACAAGTTCTCGTGATGTAGTCCAGGATGTATAGAGTATCGTACCTGATCTGTATGAGGTCGATATGACCGGTGATGGGTTCGTCTACTTCGAGGTATGTTTCCGAAGGGCGAGCAGAATCACTACTTTGCGAGTAAGGAGAATGGAATTCTTCCGGATTGATGAATACCGGTAGTTCGGTGGCAACTGTTGTCGAATCGTTTCGTAGGAATTACCGATTCCTTCTCTCACTCTTACTGGAATTGCTGGGCAATTCCATTAGTGTTTGGAATTCGTCCTGAATTCCGAAACATCGGGCATAGCCCTCGTGATGATCAGGAAGAAATCTTGGACTATCTCGTGAGGTGAGTAAAACTTTGTTTTACGAGCTCTTGGAATCCCCGATTCCGAGTGGTGATCTTGTAGAGCTTTTTGGTTCCGATCCGAGTGCCAACCGGGTCAGTTCGGTTGAGATGTTTTGTATTTCCTTTGTTTTCTTGTCGTGGTTGATATTAGTCGATGAGCACCTTGGTCTTACACGGAACGTGTTCCGTGAATCGAAGGAATGCTAGGCATTCCTGTAGACACTGAGGAACATCTTTCTTGGAAGTGAGCGTTCTATCACGTGGAACTCGCTATGCTCGCCCCTCTTGCCCCTCGGACATAGTCCTGCGGGTCCAGTTGATGTATCTTCTGAGTTCAGGTCGCTGTTTTGAGTGGATGTTCAGTTTTATCTCGAGTGTCTATGACCGAGAGAGAGGAGGAAGCTCAGCTTCCTGCGGAGGTGGTGATAAGTGAACGGATAGACCTGTTGATGCTGGAAGTTGTGGGTGGTGGTGAGTGTGGAGGGGTCGATGTTGTAGTTCTTTCTGAGCTTGAGGAATGTCAATGTGTCTCGATATTTTTTTATCCAGGAGTAGATGGTTTGTACCGGTGGTGAATGCTGGTATTTTTTTCCCGTAAGTTTCTTTGCCGTCGCAACGGGGTAGCCCCGATTGTACTGTCCCAGGGTGTACAGGACTATGTCCTTCCATCCTCAGGCAGAGCCTTGCGGATGTACATGATCACACCTAGCGGATACTGAGAATATTTTTGTTTGGAATCGCTGAAGTATCTGGAACAGTTCTTGCATCGATATCTCTGGATCATTCCTTTCTGGGTATCTCGCAGACCCGCTTTGATCACGTTTTTGTTCTGATCGCAATAAGGGCAGTTCATGACGTGGTCACGGAATCGACAATAACGGAGTAGATATAACATTAACGGTTTTTGTGATATCTTTGGTTAGTGAACGATGGTAGTTCGGGGTTCCGCCTATTTCAAAGCTGGTAAGCTTCGAAATCCTGCAGGAAGGATTTTCTCCACTTTCTAAGCAGGTGGACTTAGAAACATGAAGGACAAGTCGGGATTGACATCCCGTTTTCTTCCAAACAAATTATGGAAGATCATTCATCTAAGGTGTAAATTCCGTACTTGGATAAGAAGGCTGTACTACATTACACTAAGAGCATACTCCAGAAAATTGAGGTACGAAAAAATTCGCGGTGCAATCTTTTTCCTATATAACTATCTCTAGTTCGTAAGAAGTTTCTTGACCAATTTATCGTCTATCCAAAAACCTTTGTTCTTAAGTGTATGGATCAGCTCTTCTAAATCATCGATCTTCCCTTCTTTCGCAGCACGGTCTAATATCCCAAGCGTTCCCATAACATCGATCCCATGTGTTCTTGCGGTTCTTCTGCCTGCAAGGTCATCTATGAGAAGTAGATCTGCACCGATTTCTTTTGCTAGTAGTATAGCTTCGCTTTCACCTTTATCCGTAACGTATCAGAATTATTTATTCCTCGACGATAGTGAGGATGAAGGGAATTTATTCCTGCACATCCAAGTATTCCATCAAGAACTCTTTAGCCGTTTTGTCCATGACATCTTTTTTCTTGATCCAATCCAATCTTTTGATCTCGGTGGAACCGGGTAGTTCTTCTTCACCGGAAGTCAATTCGTTATATACTTCTTCGGGAAGGTAAACTTCTTTGAAAAATTCTTTCAATAGATAGAGCTTTTTGATCCGGGATAAATGTATCAAAGGACCCGAGTCGCTTACGACAATCATCACTCAAGCCTCTTCCATGTTTTCCTGTCCTTTTCCAGCTCCTCTGAATCGTAGTTCAGGGAGATATTCCTGTCCGCAAGGATCGCCATCATTTCTATCTTGGTGTGACCTAGTATCTCCGCGGCTTTGCCCAGAGAGATGATACCTTCCCGATACAACTCTATGATGAAGGTCTTTGTCACGGTTTCGGGCAAGCCTTGCTCATCCGTTCTGCATATGTTGAGGATGGACCTGGGTAATTCGATCTTTGCTTTTACGGTTTCCATTTCAACTACCGGTAAGATATCGTTATCACACTTATTTAAATTTGTGCATGTGTGGGCTTTGTAGAAATCCTTTGATTATGAAGGAAAATTTGTGACATTTCATTCGATCCCTAATTTAAATAATAGGAAAAATTCCATTATATTTTAGAAATTTACAGATGAAAAGAGGTTTTCTACAGAGTCCATGTGTGAGAGCCTTTATGTGTTACTCCTGTGATCATTTTCTTGGTGATGTTAGTAGGGATTTTTTTTGGTTCTGCAAAATGGGATTTTGGGTTATTAAGAATAGCAGTTCGGGGTTATGAAAGTCGGCAGTTTCCATTATGAAGGATGGCAGTTATCGATTATGAAGAATAGCAGTTACCGGACGTTGTTGATATCTGCTGGAAACGCATGCGTTTCCACCGACATTTGGAATTCCATGGGAATTCCGAAACGTATGATTGACATGCCGTTGTTGATAATTTTTGGGTAAATAACTGCCGAGTTTCATAATGATTTTGGGTGGGAGTGGGAGGCGGATATTTTGGTGTCTGGATATGGTGAGGGAACTGCCGTTGTTCATAATTGTGGAGGAGGAGGGACGTACCAAGGTGCGGTAAAAACATCAATGTTTATTACCGACTTATCTTATCTGATAGTTGATGGTAAAGGACAGTACCCTACACAGATACGAAGAGATATTCCAAAACCTCAACGTCGACAAGAACAAAAGTAGGTACACCGCTGGCAAGGCACCACACAAGCCTATCCTTTTACTCGCGTTGATAACACTCTACAAGAACGATAAGATAGACCTCAGCGACATACGGCCTAATATGTATCTCAGGGAAACCTGGAGTGACCTTTGGAGTTATCTAGATTACGAGAAAACCGGGCCTATCCAGTTACCCATGTATCATATGAGATCCGACGGATTCTGGGATATCACCTTCAATGAAGGGATCACACCACACCAGCCGAGATCGCTTTCCGCTCTCGACAAGATGATCGGCCAAATATCTATAGATCGCGAACTGATCGAGTTGATCGACGAAGAAGTGACCAGGAACGAACTGATCAAGTCCATCCTGAACGGAGGATATTTTTCCAAAGAGGAGGCGGTCGCCTTGGCATCGGAACTCAACGAGCTGGACGACTCATTCGAGTACGAGGAAAGGCTGAACGAGATGGTCCACGAAGAGTTCGTCCTGGATCATCGCTCCTTAGACGAAGCATTTGCACCCTCCAGGGACCCTGCGTTCCGAAGGGTCATATTATCCGCATACGACGAGACCTGCTCTGTCTGCGGCTTACACCTTATCTCATCCAGCGGTATCTCCGTGATCGACGCCGCACACATCCTGCCGTTCCACAAATTCAAGAACGACGATATCCGGAACGGCCTTGCCCTGTGCAAAACACATCATTGGCTGTTCGATCGAGGATTGTTATCCGTGGACGACAACTACCGAGTGATGATCTCGAATACGATCGAAGAAGAACAGCCCAGGGGTGCGGTGACCAGGTTCAAGAAAGAAGATGTTTCGCTACCGAGAGATGAGGGGCGGTGGCCGTCGGAGCTGGCGTTGGAATGGCATCGGGAACGGGTGTATCTGGGGTGAAAGAAAAAAGATCGAAACTATCACCATTTAATTGTAACTTTAAAAGCATCAGTTTGTTTTCCTTTATGGTTTTCTCCACGTAATTCTAAGATAATTTTATCTTGAGCACTTGGCATGGTTCTAGGTATGCTTATTTTATGTGTACAAAAATTACAAGGTTCTACTCTCTTAGCTTTTTCCTCTTGTCCTGCCCCTATTAAAACATAATAAAACACCTGTGAATGGAGGAATGGAACCCAATGTTTAATTTTAAAAGGTCCTATCCTGGATGATAATTTTATTATCGAACCATTTTCGACTCGATATTTATCATCACCAACTGTAATAATGTTTTTTGATTGTTTTTCATCAACATTTTCAATTGAAATTTCAACATCATAGACAGATGGATCTTGGTTTAAATAAGAGTTTAAATCACTTCCCACATTATGACTTTTAATGTCTTCAATTATTTTGTTATCCTCTGGATCGTTTTCCATTATTTCTTCCATTACTTTTTTCAAGTAAGCATATTTAGAATCAGGAGACCTTATGCTTTCCCATCCTTCGCCATCCCAATGGGCTGTTCCCAAGTATTGATGTTCAAACATTCGTTTTTTTATGTAATTTGTAAAAGATGCAACGGTGGCTGCAGGTACATTCTCTCTTAGGATTGGATAAACATCTAACATTACGCGTAAATAACTACTCATTTCACCACCTCTTCCGTGGGAAAAAATCCCACCTTTAGCAGGAGGGGGATTCGGTTGCCAATATAGATTTCCTAATGGAGTTCTCCCAGCCCAAATAGATCTTATTGAATTAACATAATTAACGATTTCATTTGACGCATCATACGTAGATGTATTTTCCCAAATGTTACAGTGTTTATACCAATCTTCAAACCATCGTAGAGCTCTATCGAAACTTAAAGCTGTCCTCCGAACACTATTATCGCTAGCCTTTAATATCTTAATTTTATTTTCAAATGGAGACGATATGCCTGTACCTGCTAACCTCAAAATTGTTTCATATGCTTTCCTCTCCGTACTTCCCTCTTCCATATTATGTGTGGCATCTTTTGTTTTGAATGAGTATAGTAAGAAGATCTTATGAGTATCTTCTAAACTAATTGCTTTGGCAGAAATTTCTGTGAAAACTTTTGCCATATCACTATGTCTGAAATAACCGGCATCAAGGGTATCTGTTGGCCCTAATATTGTAATAGGTATTGATTCAGTATTATAACCGCTTTGTCTACTTTCTTCAAACTGGGAGCCTCTAATCCTATGTTGCCCATCAATGATTATTGCTGGTCGCCATGGTTTTCTATGATATTCGCATTCTTCGATTGGGCATGAATCAAACCAAATATTTTTGCCAATGGGATGTCTGTGTCCATTAGGACAGACGTTGGAAAACCAATTATGTATTTTTATTTCAACAACTTCCACCCCCATAATGTTTACACCACTTCCAACATCTATGGCTACTGGGTTATTTATAATAGCATATTCTTCTTCAGCCTCAGTATCTAAAACAGGTTTTAAAACGTTTTCCTTCAAAGCAATTACTACATTATTCACAATATGGTTGTTCTCATTGGCCCAGAAATAATCTATGTTAATCATGTTTTTTTCTATTGTTTCTCGTTGCCATTTATCCACATTTTTCGTTTGCATACCATATTCTAATATATCTTGCGCCATATCTTTATATTCTTTTGTAAAGTCATATTTTGGTACGGTTGTAAGCATATCTATATGCATTGCATTCATATTACTAATGAAATATGATTTACCCTTTTGTCTGCATCTAAACGCAACAATCTCTACCAATACATCATTTGGAATTCCCTCATGTTCATATCTTATGATATCACCTACTTGTATTTGTTTAAAACTCAAAATTCCACCCCCTCAAAGGCAACAATCCTTCGTCCCAAAAATTTTGATCCATTTTCAAAAAATTATGTCTTTTGCACAAGAATTGAACGTTATTATTGCTATCCTCCCCGCCCCACCTTTTTGGTATAATATGATCCTTTTGGATGGAAACATCTATTTTTGAATTACCTATTCCTATTTTATTAATGGGGCAACCTAATATAAATTCACAGGATTTAGCTTTTCCAGTAGATATTGCCTTCCTATTCTCTTTCAAAATTTTATTTCTATAAATGTATGCCTTAACGTAATCATTTAAATTAGCTATAGAGGGACAATTATTATTGCCATCTTCATTTGTTTCCTTCAATTTATTAAATACATTTTCCGGAGTTATCTCTTCTCCTCTTAACTCTAATTCGTAAATCGCTTTATCTAATATTAAAAACTGAGTAAACCTAATGAAAAAACTTTTCAATTCTTTCTCATCTATCCCATAATTTTTGCAAACACCGAATATTTGATCGCACATAATGATTTCTGCTCCTATGGAAAATTATGATTTTCCCATATAATCGAAAACACATAAGAAGATAAATGGTTTTGTTTCCTATCCGGCAACAAAACATTAAGATCTTAGGATCTATTTATATCCTCGAATGCAAAAACCCGACTTCCAAAAAACGATTGAAGTCCTATCACAGGAATCTGCTAGGGAGATACTGAGAATCCTTGGAGATGAAACTAAAACTGTCAGAGAAATATTCGAAGTAATAAAGAACACCTCATCCATTTTGAAAAACAGAGTATCTGTTTTCAAATCCCTTGAAAAAATGGTGGATGCGGGACTTGTTGAGAAAATCCGTGAGAGGAAGAGGGTATTTTATCGTTCAAATTTCACAGAAATTAAAGCAGATATGATTAGGGATGAGTTACAAGCCACCAAAAATGTAAAGGGAGGTTCAAAATGAAATACAAAAGCTGGTCTTATCGATTTGCAGAGGAAATACTTAACAGCAGATTGTCTCAAAAACATGAAGTTATAGATGTTATTGAAAACATACCCCTGCCACCCGAAGAAATGAGTAGACCAAATTTGAATCAGGCATTCAAGGATTGTTTCGAAGAAAAAGGCTGGGAGTCTGAGGTGGAAGTATTTGCACCGGAGGATGAACCCGCTGCAAAGATTGATTTCATGAAAAACCGGATAGGGGTGGAGGTCGCTTTTGGTCATTCTTCCTTTCTGGGAATAGATCTACTGAAACTCCAGACTCTGTCATATTCTTACAGAAACAACATAGATGTGGGTATTTACATAGTCACTACAAAAAGATTTCAACAGATGATGAAGAGTAAATACGGACAGAATTGGGTTGGGAGCCTTAGATATCGCAAAGTTGGCCGGTACCTTCCTCACTTCAGAAATTCGATAGATGTACCTGTCTGGGTGATCGGGTTGACAGGGGTTATGAGATAATAGTTTGTTTCAATCAAACTAAAAATATCTCATGTTTGCTTGAACACTAGGATTTATGATTCATGATCGACTACTACTTTGTCGCCAATATTATCTTCTTCCTCAAGTTGAGTGATCAATGTATATTCAGTTACATCAGATATATAATGTTTTAGCGTTTCAAATCTTGTGGGGTCATAACTAGTAACTAATTCATCAAGGACAAAAAATGGGTATTCTGGCATGTATTGTTGTTTACCTGTTATTAATAGCATAACAGCTAAAGTTATTTGTTCACTGGTAGAAAGTGCTTCCAATGGCCATGGATCGAAATAACCAGGTCTTTTTATGTATACTTTATAATCTCTACTAATTTCAATCTCATCAAAATTTTCAAAACCTAATTTTTCATACACATCCATAATTCTTTCATTGAATTTTTCTCTAACTGCTTCGACAATTTTTTCTTTCCTTTTTCTCATATATTTGTTAGCATCTTCTACAAAATTAATTTCCCGAACTATTTCATCTGCTTTGCGTGTTTTTTCTTCTAGTTCTTCAATTCTATGCCTTCTAGAATCAATCCTTGCTTTGATATCATCTAATTGATCCAATATTCTATTTCGTTTATGATAAACTTCGACGAGGTTCTCATCTACTGTCGAAACTAGTTTTTCTATTTCTCCTTCGAGTTCGTCTCGTCTCTCTGTTAACTCTACAATTTTTTCTTTAATAGAAGATAATTTTCTTTCCGTATTTGCCTTTGATTTTTGTGCACTTTTTAATTCATTTTGAACATTTGACAAATCTTGTAAATCTCTCTCTAATCTAGTTTGTTCATCTAATAAATCTTCTTTTTTTCTTTTGTTTTCTTTTAGTTTTTTCTGATAATCATTTTTCCCATCTCTTAACTCATTTTCCCACCGTTGTAATTTTTTAAGAGATAAAGATTGACCACAAGCAACACATAGTTTTTCTTCACCATATTTTTGTCTTTTTTGAAAGTTCTGGTTTACTAAACTAAGTTCATCATCAATTTTTGTAAGTTGGCTTTGATATTTTGAAATATCATTCCTAACTTCGTTTAATTTGTTATCTATTTCAAACAATTCATCATTAATTCGCTTTTTATCTTTTCCAATATTTTTCATTCTCTCTTCAAACATTTCTATATTTGCATCATATGACTTTATACGTGATTCTAAATTGTTTTTATTCGTTCTGTTCCCATGTATTTTATCGTCTAACCCCCTTTTTTCTGCTCTTTTTTGTTCTATTTTCCTTGTTAATTCTTTATCTTCTGTGGCTTTAGAAAAATCTATTTCAGGAAGTGAGTCTATTTCTTCTTGTTTATCATATAATAATTTCTCTTCTTCTGATAAATTCTCTTCCTCTTGTTCTAATCGTATTAGGTCTTCCCTATACATGCGATGTTGTCTATCTAAATCTGATTGTATTTGTTGTAGAATAGATATTGCATCGCCATAAACATTGCTATCTGAGAAACGTTCAATATAACTTTGTATAGAATCTCCTGATAACATTTTATTAATTAAATCGTTGTTTGGTGTAGCAAAGCATACTTCAGCAACTTTGTGTCCATCTGGAAAAAGTGGCTCACCATCTATTGGGGTTAAATCATTATCACTTCTCCTAAATGTACGTTTTCCACTATAAGCGTTTTTTAATTCAATGCTTGCCTTCTCTCTTTTTGGGTCTGCCATTAAATTCATGTAATGGCCTTTATTTCGTAAATCACTTTGATTTAGAGTCATTAATTCTATCGCTTTGACTAAACTTGTTTTACCAGTGGAATTAGGAGCTTTAATAACGTTTAAACCATGTTTCAATTTAAATTCTTCAGGTTCACGAAACCCTCCAATATTCTCAATAATAACGCTCAATTCATCTGCCATGGTTATACCTCCATTGAATATTCATCAACAATTTCTTTTACCTTTCTTCTTGTTTTTCCACTGATTTGTCCAGTATTTTTCCCTTTTTTTATTGCCCCGATTATTTCTCGCTCGAACTTATGTAACATCTCATCTTCACGTTCGAGACTCTCTTCAAGGGTTTTTTGGCTTTCGGTTTTTTTGTTAGACATTTTATCACTTCTTTTACATTTTCTGGAATATGATTTTCACGTAGTGAACTCGCTACAAATACATCAACGTTCCCTTTATATCTTTTTCGCAAGGCCCACACTAATGCTAATACATCACCTGTTGCTTCAGTTAAATATGTTCCATTCCCAAGATCACGTATGAACTTATCTTGAATCTCTTTTCTAGAATGACCTTTTGACCATTTTGATAAATGTGTTCTAGCACTTTCAGAATTAGCTTTAACAATTAAGAATGCCATAGTTATCCTCCAGAGAAATAGTTTCACCATATGGTGAAACAAATTTTAGATATATATTAATAGACATATATTCATTCTTTAGATAGTTCATCGATGTATTCTTGTGTAATGAATTTCTCCAACTCTCTAATTGTTTCAAATTCTCCATTTTCTATTACCTCATTAATATGGTTAATATCTTGCATTTTTAACTTTTTTGTCTTAACCTCTGCAATCGCTTTTAGAGCTTCTTTACTTGGTTTAGGGAATTCAATATTCATCAATCTATCTTTTACTGCTTTATCAACTAGATCATATCTATTTGTAGTCAATATAACAATGTTCTTTGAAGTATCTATACTGTCTAGTTCATGGAAAAAAACATTATTTTGTGCTACATGCCAAGATTCACCTTTCATCCAATCTCTTGTTGGAAATACAGATTCACAATCATCGATTAAAATCAAGGCATGTCTAAATTCTTTTGCCTTTTTGAATACAGAAGATATCTGACTTTCTGCTTCACCATATCTGGGTCTTGCTATATCACTACCGTCCACAAATATCAATCTTGAGCCAAGATCATGTGCTAATACTTTTGCAGTCATTGTTTTCCCTAGACCGACATCACCATAAAAAATGAATCCCTTTATACCTTCTTGTATCCCATGACTCTTTTGATGTAAAATTATTTTTTCTATATTCCTCAATATGGTTATATATTCATCACCTTTCAAGTCCCTTTTGGTAACCCTAATCTCTGAAGGAGATAAGATTCTTAGTTCTTCATTATCTGGCAACCCTAACTCCTCCTACTAAGAGATAATTGTCTAGCTCGATCTAAAATTCTTTCATTAGCTCGTATTAATTCTCTATTGAAATGTAACTCTCTACCATCATTATATTTTATCGCCCTAATATCATCCCTTTTCTGTGAATCTCGTTTTATGAAATTTTCCATTTTTCTTTCTCCTATTCCTTCATTTAAATAAGCCTCTTTGAGTTTTTCTCTAGTAACTTTTTCACCATGTTTTTTCAAGGTTATGATTATTGCTTTCAAACTGCCTGTAGGTTTATTTAAAGATGCAAAAGCTATCATTTTTCCCAAAGATGAACTATATATACTCTCCTCTTCTCCCCGATTGATCGCTTCCTCAATAATACCACCCCAATACCTATCAGGAAGCCATACCAGTGAGTTGTTCCAACCATTTTTATCTGCCCTTATAAATCCATTTTTTTCTAACATATTTAAATTGTTATAAAATTTTCTTCTAGTCATCTTGTTAAAACTTGTTTTTAACTCTTGAAATGGTATTTTACCTTGTTCGTGTCGTTTCATTCTTTTTTCCTGGACTTCGTAGGTACCCATTGTTCTATAATGCACTTCATTTGCTGATAAACGTGCTCTATATTCTTCAGCTTCCTTTTTCATTTCTATTGTCTTATGAAATAAAGTATTGATTAAACTTTCCATACCCTGAAGATTTGTCCAAACCGTTGTTGCGCTAAAACATTGTATTCCTCTTAACAATTCATAATCGTTTCCTTCTAGAGCGTCTAATATTACATTTGTCAAAGATTTACAGTAATCATCAAACAAATCATGAACCATTATTCATCACCTGCCATATTTTCAGATAAGACATACTTAATAGCTTCCCTAACGTGGTCAGCTGAAACTGTTTTTTTTCCTTCATTTTTTGAATACTTTACTGAATAAAATGCAATTTCCTTAGCGAAATCATTTAAAATCATCAGTAATAATTTTTTAGCCTCGCTACTTACCCTTTTTGCTCCCGCTCTATCTTTAAATATATTCTCTATTTCGTTTTTCGTTAGGCTTATGTTCTTCTTTCCCATTATTTACACCATAACAATCAATACCTATAATAATCTTTCTTTTTTCTTTAAATATTAAAATATTATGTAGTCCCGAAAGTATTTCCCACCATAGGAAATGTTGAGAATAATCAACCTTTTTCGGGACTAATGAAGCTGAACAGGAAGAATATAAGATACATCTCCCGATAGAAAAAGAAGGGTATTTCCCTACGAATCCCAGCGGTAAGAATGAAAGTAAACAATAGAAGGATATCACTTGATTCATAACGGCTTCCACCAAACTATCGTACTACGAACAACATCATCTATCAAACGCCTATCGTACATGAAGGTCGTCATCTATCACCTTTCAAATTAAAGTATAGATAGAATAAATCTCTGATTCCTGCGACACTATTGCCTGCATGCGAAAGCGTAGAAGGTGGAAATTCCTGTTTCCTTCGCATATGCACCCAATTGATTTTTTACATAGTTTTTATGTTTTTGCGATAACTACTCTTTTTCCTACCTCCACAGCCTGAAGAGGTGGTTTATCTTCGTTTTGTCCCTTATCCAGATCCCAACAGATCCATAACTCCATCTAGTTTCCTCACTTCCCACCGATCAAACATCTACCAGCCTCTGTCAACCGGTACATCACTTCGCCATAGACTTCCACCTTCTCCATGAACCAATTTCCGCCGACGCAGGCTTCCAAGGTGGACGTTGGATCGTAGGTGATACCCCTTTCCTTCAACTTCTCGCTCACTTCTTCAACTGTCAACCCATCACTCTTACCTTCGCCGTATATCGCTTTTATGGCGATGTACTGGTCCAATGGCACCATGGGTATCCCCGGCTCTCCCCATGACATATAGATATCGTTTATGTCCTCTATGGGCAGGGAATAGGTGTTACAGACGATCTCCATTATACGGGGGTCACGCGTTGCTAACAGTTTCAACGCTTCGTTCTTCTTGTGCCCCTCACCCGCACCGGACTCACCGTGTTCGATAGCCTCTCTTAGATATTCCCAGGTGAGTATCAGATCCACGGCTTCCTTCATATCCTTCAACCCGAATTCATTTTCGATGATCTCATCCACGATCTCATCGGATATGCCTATACCGTCTTTGAGATAAGTGTAGATGTTTTCATAACATTCTTCGAAATCGATATCACAGTTATCGCAGCCATCTAGATGTCTTTCCATTATGTAATTTCCCATGCACAAACTTCCGTATTCCCGTGCCAAACCACCCTTTCCGTTCACAGCCTCCAGATAACCCTTGCCCTTTTCGGTGATGAAGTATCCCTTGTCAGCATAACTGTTGGTACCCTCTGGGAAAAGCACATGATCTACCAGTCCCTCATCCATCAATTTCTTTACGTGTCTGCCCACCGTACTCCTGTGGATATCGCTTCCTTTCCCCCTTTTACCGGTATTTTTGTAATTATTCTTTAAGTGATCTGCAACTTTCTTGGTAATCTTGGCCTTCCAGATTGCCATTTCATATTTATCATCTTTGTAGGTTTCACTCTGCAACTTCAAAACTTCAAGGATAGATATGTCATATAGATCCAGCTTGATTCCCTTTTCATCTATCATGGAATATACGATGTATCACTGTTTTAAATAATTTATGTTGCAACATTGACGCATATCGCAACAGTCCAACACTTTAAATATTTATGTTACAATTAATTTTATAAACCCATCTCCCCTACCCTTTACATGTGCAAATACATGACAGAAAACAATACTTCAGTTTCACAGGACCCATCGAAAAGTAAGATGGAAGAAAGAACGATAAGGAAAGATGCCGGTTTCTACCTCTCGGAGGAAGAGATACTGAATAAAGAAGACATTAAAGATAACATGGATTACCTCACTTGTGCATCCTCCATGCACTTCGACATGCTCGAAGATGTGTTTGAAGTTCAGGAAGATCGATCACCCGCGAAGTTCGAAGAAATCTCCAGTAGATACAGGGAACGGCGTGAACTTCTGGAGAAAAAGCGTGAGCTGGGTGAGGAAAAAGCCGAAAAAAAGTTCCCATGCACCCTCGCATTCGAAAATTCGGAATCCACAGAAGAGGAAAAGACTGTGTTACTCCAGCTGCTTGGGATAAGGGGACTCGGTGTAAAGACCTCACAACCCGTCATACCGGGCGAGACGATAATGCTAACACTAAAACTTCTGCACGATACACCGGTGGAAATAGCGTGGAAGATACTCTGCAAATATTCGGATATGGTGCAATACGGGATAATAAAAAAGACATCGGTGGACGACTGTGACGGCGTCGAGGGATCTCTATATTCGATAACGGAAACGGGGATAGGATTGTTACTTGGATTAGATGCAAAGGATATGATAAACCACGATCTTAATATCATGCACAAGTACGTCAAACCCATCGGAAAATATTTTAAGCCAGATGATGATCCAAAGGACGGGTGTATCGGCATCGACGGGGCGGAAGATAAAAAGGAAGAAGATCTAGGGCCGCTGGAAAAAATATCCTCGAAGGTCAGCTTCCAGGACGACGTCATACTTCCAAAGGATCTCAAACAGGATATCACGGGGGCGATGGCACAGTATAAAAATAAAGAAAAGTTCGACGGATGGGGTATGAACCATATGATGGAAGGTAAAACAGGGCTCAACTTGCTTTTTTCAGGTCCATCGGGTACCGGTAAGACCATGACGGCGAAAGCTATCGGAGATATGCTGGGAAAGGAAACTTATTTCGTTTCTTATCCTAAGCTCCTATCCCACTGGTACGGAGGAACCGAGAAAAACATAGGAAAGATCTTCGAGATCATCAACTCACGAGACCCGGTGATAGTGCTTGACGAGGCCGACGGTATCCTGAACAAGCGTTTCCCGTCCAGAGGTGGAGCGGAATCAACAGAGAACCGTATAGTGACCCTCTTCCTTCAGCAGTTTGAGAATACATCGGCGATCTTCATACTAACGACCAACATATCCACGATCATAGACACCGCCTTCGAGAGAAGGATAGACCTGAAGGCGGAGTTCCCGATGCCCTGCAAAAATGCCAGGGAGAAGATATGGTTGGCCCATATACCGGAAGAACTTCCACTCTCTGAAGACGTCGATATCTCGGAGTTAGCCAAAAAGTACGAGTTCTCCGGCGGCCAGATAAAGAACGCCGTCGTTAACGCTGTCAGGTACGCTCTCTCGAATGACGCCGATGAGGTATGCCAGAAAGACTTCATCGGAGCATGTGAGAAGGAACTATCCGGGACGAAGGCTATGAACTATACGCTGGATGAAAAGAAAAACGAAGAAGTTAGAGGATATTCGTGATAAGATGAACTGCGAAATAAGTGAAGATGGATTGCAAATAAAGGATCTAGTCATCAAAGACAACGAAGTGATGGAATATTACTCCGGGATGGATAAAGACGAATTGTGCGAAAACGTTGAGAAGGCCTTAAGGTTAGGAACTATAGCACTAAAAACAGTGAAAGTTACGGAAAAGATCGACTATATAAAGAAAGAGTTCAACATCTTAGGTAGTTCCTTTGAAGATACCTTGGAAGAAGCCATCAAACAGATAGATGGATACGTTGGGAAAAACGGAGAATTACAAAGAAAGATCGAAGAATTTTTTGGTAAAGACGGTAGAATAATCCATGAACTTTTTGACCCCGACAGAAAAGGCACGCCTTTGAATAAACTAAAACAAGATATTATCTATCTAATGATGGAGAAGGAAAGAGAAAAATCAAAACCTACTAAGATCGGTGATGATTTTGAAGACCATGTAGAGAACGGTTTGAACGAGATAATCAGATCAAGAAGGAATTGCTGCGATGTGATACACGATACCGCTAACGAAAGGGGTTTGATGGATACTACTACAGGCGATTTTGTGATCGATATCGAGGGAAGAGAAGATTGCAAACTAGTCATCGAAGTTAAAGATTTTCAAAATATAAATGGCACTGCTATCAAATCTAATATGGAAAAGGCTTTGGAGAACAGAGGCGCCTCTTATGGTATATTCATCAACAAGAACGTAGAAGGATTACCGGGTTACATGGGCTGGTTCCACGATTACCCAAAAGATAAGTATCTAGTTTGTGCGCTTTCAAGTGAAAATGATGACGCATTGCACGATGAGATGCTCCACATGGCCTATGAGTGGGCCAGGACCAAAGCTATGTACGAAAGAGCGGTAGTCGAAGGTATAGACATATCTCACATCGAAGATGCTATGGAAGATATAAAGCAGGGTATCGAAAAGATCAAACATCTTCGAGGAAGATATACATTGATCGAAAAGACTGTAGACGAAATGAGAGATATCTCATACAATATAGAAGATCTAGTAAAACATGGTTTAGAAAATATCCAAGATGAGATCAATAAGTCTATCGAAAGCGAGTGATATCCTGGTCACGAGGATGCAAGGTAGAAGTCATGGACGATGAGGAGTTTGTCGTATATATGCAGGAGGAGGTCCAGGAGTTCCTTGAATCTGATGAGATCGAAGAGCTGATGGACGTCTACGAGGTGAAGTGAAGCGACATATTCGAAATGGACGTCGAGACATGGGCTCTACGGTTGACTACAAACGGACTATGACGGTTTAGATATTTGCGGGTGCAGGGGTGATGGGGAAGGAAGAAGCGAGGGAATGGTTTTGAATTGGTTAGTTTATCAGTATTCCGTCTAACAATTCACATATTTCATCGAAACCATCGAAAAATGTATTAGATATCCATTTCCCTTTTTTATTTCTATTTTCATTTAACCAATTCATACATGATTTTTCATTCCCGATCAATATAACATTTGCTTCTGTTTCTCTTAGTGGATCCCATATATGTTCATCATTTGGATTTGGATTTACGCCAATTATGATTACTAATTTTGATTTCATCACATAATCTCTATATTCGTTTATCATCTGGTTGATTTGCTGGGTAGCGATTATTACTTTTTTTCCTCTTGCATACAAACTCATTGCAGAAGGCAATGGACAATTATCCATCCTTTCTTCAACCTCGGAGGGGTGAATAAATTCCAAAGCCCCTTCAACTGGTCCTTTATTCATTATCCACCCACCTTTTCCACTCACATCAGTTTTGATAAAATTACATGATCCATGGAGTTTTAGTAATTTGATTCCCTTATTTTTTGCCCAATAAGTTATATTTTCATCAAAATAAAAGCACGCCAATTCTATTAAACAGTCATAATTTATTGTCGAAAGTATCAATTCTGTAGATTTTAAATTTGTTATATATCTCTCTATCAGATCGTAATATAAATTTTTACGAATGGAATTAATTTTAAATTTGAGACTGTAGAAAAGCCCCCTGTCATTACCCGATATAGTCAAGAGACATGAATTG
>CAZAMQ010000029.1:0-27880 GCA_964486225.1 uncultured Thermoplasmata archaeon
TACTATCGGAAAAAGAACGAGACAAAAGAATGATCTGACTGTTAACACGGTTGAAAGGACAACATATATTACCCACTTAAGGTTAAGAACGGTTGATCAATATGGCAGAAGATCTGTACAGTAAGGTGGTTATGGAGCATTTTCAGAATCCCCGCAACATGGGTGAGCTCGAAGATGCCAGCGCGATCGGCGAGGCCGGTAATCCCGTATGCGGTGACCTCATGAAGATATACATAAGGGTGGAGGATGACGTTATCACCGATATCACCTTCAAAACCTTCGGCTGCGCCGCCGCCATCGCAACATCGTCCATGGTGACGGAGATGGCAAAGGGTAAGACGCTGAAAGAGGCCTACGATATAACAAGGGACGATGTCGCCTACGAGCTTGAAGGACTTCCACCCATAAAGATGCACTGCTCGAATCTGGCAGCGGATGCCCTCAAGGAAGCCATTAAAAATTATCTGGGTAAGACGGGAAAGGAGATCGAAGGGATAGACCTTGACGAATAACGTTACTCCTACCAAAAATATTTATTATCACATAACACCTAGGAATGTTAGAACATGGCCATCGATAAACTGAAAGACGGACTACAGAGTGCGGTAAAGCGTATAGTTAACGCCACACGCATCGACAAAAACCTTGTGGACGAACTGGTGAAGGATCTCCAACGGGCGATGATAGAGGCCGATATGAACATCCTTCTCGCCAGGAAATTGACAGATAAACTCAGAGACCGCGCACTTAAGGAAAAACCTCCTGCCGGTATGACATCAAGGGAACACGTGATACGGATAATACACGAAGAGTTTGTGAACATACTCGGTGAAGGTACGGAGATGAAGCTCAAGCCTCAGACCATCATGTTGGTTGGCCTTTACGGTAACGGTAAGACCACAACGTGTGGTAAACTTGCGGCTTACTTTCAAAAACGCGGACTGAGCACCGCTTTGATAGCAGGTGATACACATCGACCGGCAGCCTACGAGCAGTTGGAACAGGTGGCCGAGGACGCCGGTGTACCCATATACGGTGAACCCGACGCTAAAAAGGTGCCCATAGTTGTGAGAAACGGCATGAAACGTTTCAAAGACTATGATGTCAAGATAATCGATACATCCGGCAGACATTCTCTTGAAAAGGAACTCATCAAGGAGATACAATACATTAAGAACATCGCTAACCCCGACGAAATAATACTGACGATAGATGCTACCGTGGGCCAGCAGGCGGGGCCTCAGGCGAAGGCCTTCCACGATGCCGTAGGCATCACAAAGACCATAATCACCAAGCTGGACGGCAGTGCAAAAGGCGGAGGTGCCCTCAGCGCCGTCGCCGCAACCGATGCGCCGGTGGTCTTTATCGGGACCGGTGAACGCATAGGAGACATGGAATCCTTCGAACCTACAAGGTTCATCTCACGTCTTCTAGGTATGGGGGACCTCAAGGGATTGTTGGAAAAGGCTGAGGAAGTGATGGATGAAAAGACGGCGGAGAGGACAGCAAAAAAGATGCTTTCTGGAGATTTTAATCTTAAGGACATGTACGAGCAGATGGAGATGCTTGCAGGCGTAGGTCCGCTGCAGAAGATAATGGACATGCTTCCGATCGGGCCTGCTAGAATATCCGAAGATGAGATAATGAACACACAGCGAAAGCTTAAAGCCTTCCGGATAATCATGGACAGCATGACAGAAGAGGAGATGGAAAACCCGGAATTGATCAAACGCCAGCGGGTGAAGAGGATCGCTCGAGGTAGTGGAAGAACTCCCGGAGACATACGCGATCTGCTTTCACATTATAAAAAGGCAAAGAAGGCCATAAAGGGCTTTGCGGGCAATAGAAGGATGAGAAAGCAGATACTCAAACAACTAGACGAAGGTAAGATCAACTTTTGATGCATAAACACTATATCCCCCCAATAGATTGATGGCACAATGAAGTATTTGCTCACAATTTGCCCCCACTGCAGAGCCAGATTTTATGTTGAAGTATCGAGTGAGCCGACCCTCAGCGTCACCTGCCCTTACTGCAGAGCCTATTACCACGATAGGACTGACCTGGGTAATATAAAGGAGGCTGATTACTCATGGGAACTTTACAGAGATATCTATCCTAAACCGGATAGGCGGTTAGGAGATAAGAAATTACTCAAAGCCAGCGGAGTGGTGATCTTGGGGGCGATCGCTTTCCTTTTGATCCCTTTACTATATCTATTGATAGACATAGAATATTTTAGTGGTAGTGACGCATCGTTCACCTCAGGAATGGCCTTTGCGAGCTTGATATTTCTAGCGATAATGTTTGCCGGTGCCTTAAGTTCCTTAAACAGCTACTCCTTCGCTATCTCTCTTACGGGTGCGATATTTGCCATAATCAACTCCGTACTGGTGGGGTTATTAATGAGCTTCAGAACAGATATGAACGGATATTGTTTTTCTATGTTTGTTCCCATGTTTGTTGCACTTATCGCGATCTTCATCATCTTAAAAAACAAAAAAGCATTTTCCATGGGTTATTGATCAACCGATTGACCTTACACCTCCCAGAGGTCATGCCGATATCAGTTATTCGTTCGGATATGAAAAAGGTTTTTAACCTGCAAGTGTTGGACGTACTCGGATGCAGAAGCCTGTTGTAAGAGAGTTGAACAAAGACATCGTTCTTGTAGGCATTGATTTTATAGAAGGTGAAGATTTTAAAGAAGACCTGGTACGTTTATTGGAAGTACACAAACCGGATACACTCGGTCTTGCCTTATGCGAGAAGCGTTTCGAAACCATGGAGGAACGTGAAGAATGGAGGAAAAAGCCCCTACTGCCAGAATACAAAGAGGGTATGACCAGTACTATCATATATCAAGCTTTTATCGACGCGGTGCGTGAGAATATCCGAATATTTCAAAACGTCGAACCGGAGACGCATATCGCCCAACTGGTACCACTCACAAAAGGATTGGATTTGAATACCGAATTTATCGATATGGACGTCACACTAGTGCTGGCCCGAGCCATGAAGGGAATGTCACCCTCAGAAAAACTTCGCATGGTATGGTACTTCAAAGCGTCCATGCTCTCCTTTTCAGAGCATAAAAAATCAAAGACCGTAATAGATATGGACATGCATGACGATATGGTAGACGGTGTACTCACCAGTGTTTCAAAATTCGCACCTATTACCGCAGAAAAAGCAAAAAATGAACGGATTGAGTACTTATCTAAAAAGGTATTAGAACATTCTAAAAAAGGTAAGATACTGGCAGTCATACCGGAAAGCAAACTCAAGGAGGTCACCCAAAAGTTAAGAGAGATAAAATCAAGTGAAAGGAAACATGGTAAAGAAAGTGGATACCAGCATCTTGAGGAGGTGACAAAACGTGTTTACACTAAAGCCCTACGGTTCGTGTCGCCCGTTTTCTTCATTTCTTTGGCGGTATACCTATTCTTTTTTTCGGATGTTCTCAACATATGGAGAGCGTGGCTGTATTGGTTCCTCGCGGTAGGAGGTATGGCTGCTCTCGGAGCATCTCTAGCCAGGGGTCACCCGCTCTCCATAATCACTTCTTTCTTCCTGGCACCGTTCATGTCTTTAACATTGATAGGTCCGGGGTGGATCGCAGGTTATGTCGAACTGAAAGTTATAGATCCAAAGGTGTCTGACATAAAAGAAGTTACATCCTGTAGTTCGGCGAATGAGTTCCTGTCCAACAATGTGATCAAGGTATTCATGGTCGGCATATTTGCAAATGTATTTACTTGGGTAGGACTTTTTATCGTACTGCCGCTCTTCATAGCATTCATCGGTTAACGGTGGAAAATGATATATGCTGATCTCTATTTACAGTGGATTAGATTATGGAAGATAAAAATTTTATGAAAAGGGCCCTACAAGGGATCGCCATCGGCCTGGCAAACGTTATACCCGGGGTATCGGGAGGAACCATTGCATTGATCCTTGGGATATACAAACACCTTATACATTCCATTAACACCCTGCCCCTCAAGTTACCACTGAAATTCCTAAAAGGAGAGGATATCAGAGAAGATTGGAATAATATAGACTTTAAATTTCTAGTGCCCGTCGCCGTCGGTGTCATTATCGCCACGATCCTGCTTGCCAGGATGATGGAATATTTATTAGATACACATACAAATGCAAGCTATTCTTTTTTTGTCGGTTTGATACTAGCATCCTTGCTTTTGGTCTATCGTTATATGGACTCCCCGGGTGTACGTGAGTTAGCTTTAGGTATAGTGGGATTCTTAGTGGTATTCCTTTTAACAGGGGGAGAGGGGGTAAGCGGAGTACACAATCCGATCACCATATTCGTAGCTGGTGTTTTTTCCATCGCATCGATGATACTGCCCGGAATATCGGGTTCTTTAGTACTGGTACTTATGGGAGAATACGATTACATGCTGCACGCATTGAACACCTTCGATCTGAGCACGATAATCATCTTTATAGGTGGTGGACTAGTGGGCCTCTTCGGCTTCGCTAAGATTTTAGATTATCTGCTTGAACGCTCCACTTCACTGACCATGGCATTTATATTCGGGTTGGTCTTCGGTGGACTTAGAGAACCTTTTAGAGGCGCAGTATCCGGTGATCCACACATACTGCTAGTGATCATCCCAGCAGTGGCTGGCGCACTCTTACTGTTTGTTATGGAATATTATCGTGCTAAGATCACATCCGACTGAAGCCCCTGCCTATCCATTCGGATACCGATTTTTTAACGTAGCGGAAGGTGTCTTTTGAGGAAGGGTGAGAACCGCCTAAAACGGTTCTGCCCTTTTTGATCTCGTCTAAAAGATCCCGCCACGAATTCACGTTTTTAACTACGGTGTAACCCTTCCCCACATATTCGAGTTGGTGAGCGTCACTTCCACCGATAACGGGAATCTTCAACTCGTCTGCCAACCGCTGGGCCTTGAGATTACATTTGACACCGGTCCGTGCATTCAAGCCTTCGATGGCTCCCCATCGGTTGTTACGAACCTCCTTTTCACCTATACCGGACCAGAATCGGTAGGGATGCAGTGCGATCGCCAGACCCCCCAGATCGGATATGCGAGTGATGGCCGTCTTCACATCGGGCTGCTTGCCGATTCTATCTTTTACCCCAAGAGCTCCGACGTGACCTGCGGGTGTACTTATTTCCACCGCTGGTATGATTACAAGTTCGGTGTCTTCTGCCTCCCAATATGCGTCCAATGTATTATGATCCATGAAGGCTAGTCCATGCAGCCCTTTCTTCTTCGCAATATTTAATACATCTCTAACAGAAGATCGACAATCGTTGGAATGTTCGGTATGTACATGGAGATCAAATTTCATGATCTACCACCGTCAACGTACATCAATATCTTATCAGCAAGGGCTCTTTTTTCATCCTTCAATATATTCTTCACTCTTTGTCTTATCTTATTCTTTTGTTCTCCCGATTCAACCACATTATACCTGCTGGCATAAACCATGGCATCGACATAAGGATTCGCTCTTCCTATGTACGCACCTTCACCTTGTCGGTCTAAAATCACCGCTTTGTGCCCGTAATATTCGGAACTGGCGTATTCGTCGATCACATTACCGGACTCGGAATCCTTCACTTGGCAGAAAAAGATGCGGCTGGCATCTCTGGGATAATAAAAGCCGCCTTTGACAACCAGTTCGTCCTGATTTAATTCACATCCCGGACGATTATTACCGGTAAGAGCGGCCTTGAAAAATAATTCCGGGCTGTCGGTGAGTGAGTAGGTGAAATTTGGGTTGCTCTCAAGATTTCTTTCCGTATCAGACGGACAATAAACTTTGAAGTTCAATTCGCCCTCATCTATATTTATATCCGCACCTATGGCAGAAGCATTTACATGGTGATTCCATGAGATCAAGATACCCTCCTTGTATGGTAAGATACCCCCTCCTTATTCAGGCTACCTCCATGCCTCCGGCGGGTTTCTTCCCCTCGCCTTTTTTAGGTATGTTGACCTTGGGTAAGGGTATCGGAGGCGGAAGCTGAAGGTCTCTCGCGATCATAACGGATTCGGGGATACAATTTGAAAGGATAGTAGAATGGATCTCGTTGGCCACCTGGTTGGGCATCTTGTTCGTTTTCCTCCAATTGAGGGCTAGTTCCTTGCCCCCTCCATCGTATTTCAGTTTGCCCTCTATCTCAATCCGACCCATACCGGAATAACTGGCGGTGAATCTAAAACTCACTTCGGTAGTTTCCTTGCTAATGGGTTTCATCTGTGTAACTGAACTGTTGTGGTCTACCCTGATGTTCTTTCTGACCATACCCTTCTCGCTGAAACGTTCGGCGTCTATCGACCTTAACTCAAAATCTGTAATAGGCATATACCTGCAATATCATGCACGCCTTTAATAATCTTTTTCATCAAAAACAACGTAGAAATAATAAAGATGTGAATTCGATAAAAAATATCTTACCTTCATGCAAAATATTTATAATCACCCTCTCCGATTAACATCCGTGTCCTATATTAAAAAAAGGTAGTGGTCAAAATGTCACCATCTAATTCCCTAGAAAGATTATTAGAACAATTGAAAGAGAACCCAGACGTAGAGGATGTTACACTTATTTCGAGGAGTGGTATGCATATTGCAGGTAATGTACCCGAACATTCACACAGAGAAACCTTCGTTGCCATGTCCGCGATCCTTCTCGGTGCAGCGGAAACGGCAACCTCAGAGTTAAAAGAAGACCTATCTCACGTCGTTATTGAACTGAAAAAGTCGAAGATCCTTGTATTAAACGGGGGGCCAAAAGCGTTACTTGCCCTGAAAATATCAAAGGATGGTAACCTAGATAAGATATTATCCGACACCCCTAGAATCGTTTCGAAGATGCAAGATTTCCTCTAATACACCAGTAGGGGGTTTGAAAATCAGCACCGGTGTGACCAATTGTGACGTTATCTCCTTGGTGGGACGAAAACAAGTATTTCACGGATTCGTGATAGATGAAAGTAAGATACGAAACACCGGAGATTATGATTCCATAATGGAAGGTTCCGACGAGCTCATCAACCTCCAGGGCTTGACGGTTCTTCCTGGATTCATAGATGCACACACCCATCTTCTAAACTTGGGTTTAAACATACTCAATACTAATCTCTCGGACACCGATTCCTTTGAGGAAGCAAAATATTACCTTTCTAAAAAGCTGGAATCGGAAGACACTTTCAAAGGTTGGATAATAGGTACGGATTTTGACGAGACAAGATGGAAAAAGGATGAATTTCCAACGAAGGAGGAGTTGGATGAAATTTCAACAGAATCACCCGTCATCATAATTCGTGTATGTACACATCTTGCCATCTGCAACAGTAAGGCACTGGAATTGATGGGCGAGGGAGAGAACATCGATCCTGAGACCGGTATCATTAAAGAAGAACAATTATGGCGACTTGAGGATATCATTGGGATAACCAGGGCCGACAAGAAGGATGCCATACAAAGGGCCGTACAGAGGGCTCAACAGCTGGGGTTGAGCTGTGCCCATGAGATCGTGGACAGGGATGGATGGGAGGCATACAAGGAGTTGGACAGAGAAGGGAATCTGAATTTCAGGATCCGGTGTTATATCCGTTACAGCGAACTTGGCGATCTAAAACCGTCCGTAGAGAGTCCATATCTATCACTTCGCGGTATAAAAATATTCGTTGACGGTTCGTTAGGAAGCCATACTGCAGCACTTGAAGAGGATTACCAGGACGACCCTGGTAACAGGGGTATGCTCTTACTTTCCCAAGACGAACTTGAAGATATAATCGAAACTGCGGAGTCTCGGGGATTTCAGATCATGGCCCATGCAATCGGTGATAAAGCCCTGACCGTTCTTCTCGATGCTTTTGAAGCTGCTGCAAGCCGTACAAAGGAGTTCAGACATCGTATCGAGCATGCGGAGGTGCTATCCGAGGTTAACATTAGAAGAATTAGAGACTTGGACCTCATACTTTCCGTTCAACCCAACTTTGCATATATGTGGTCACAGCCCAGAGGTATGAATGAACGACGACTGGGGCGAGAAAGATTGAAGATGTGCAACCCATACTGGGATGCGCAGCGGGCACTTGTGAAGATGGCTTTCGGATCTGATACTATGCCCCTCGGACCCCTTTTCGGAGTTTTTTCCGCGGTGAATCATCCACTACTGGAACAGAGAATATCATCTTACAATGCCCTACAATGTTACATAACCAACAGTGCTTTTGCAGGTAAGGACGAATCACATATCGGTCAGTTATCGAATGGAATGGACGCAGATTTCATCGTGCTCTCGGAAAACCCCCTGGAATCCGAAGATATACAGAAAATCGAAGTGGTGATGACAGTTATAAACGGTGAGGTGGTTTACGATGTCCGTTCTTCCGATTAGCTTAAATAACCCCTATTCAATTCCGTTTCGGTGCTCAGAATGCCTGATATCCCTGAAGATCTGAAATATACTGAAGACCACGAATGGGTCAAAATCGAAAATGGAAAGGCCGTTAGATACGGCATAACCGATTACGCCCAGAGTGAGCTGGGTGAGATTGTTTATGTGGAACTTCCCGAGAAGGATGAAGTGGTAGAGAAGGGCGATATGATAGGTGCCGTTGAATCGGTTAAAACCGTCTCTGATCTATACACGCCAGTTACAGGAACTATAGTTAAAGTTAACGAGGAGCTCGACGACTCCCCTGAGATAATTAACGAGGATCCCTACGGTGATGGTTGGATAGCGGTGATCGAGCTGTCAGACGAATCCGAATTGGGCTCTCTTATATCCGCGGAGGAGTACAAACTATTGATGGATTGAGTTCAATCTTTTAAGAAGCTGAACCTTTCATGGGCTGGCATACCTTCCTTGTAGCAGTAGTATATACCTTGAAAATCCTTTCTGAACTCCACGACATCGGCCTTGACTTTTTCAGGACTCTCTTTGTCCACCACCACGCGTTTGATGAATTCCGCTACTTCGTACATATGACTTTCTTTCATACCTAACCTGGTGAGTTCCTGGCTTCCGAGCCGGATACCGCTGGGATTCAGGGCACTATCAACGTCATCCCAAGGCATGAGATTCTTGTTGGATATCATGTTGGCGGTCTCCATGTTCTCCACGGCAGTTCCACCACCACCGTATTGTCTTACATCAACTGCAAGGGTATGCGACTCCGTAAATCCTTTATCGGGGCACATCACATCGAATCCACGCTCGTAGAGAGCCTGTCCTAAGGCTTTAGCGTTCTTGATTATCTGTTTAGCGTAATCCCTACCGAATTCCATATGCTCTGCGAGTGAGACACCCAAGGCGGCCATTGCATGAAGATGATGGTTTGAAAGAACTCCCGGGAATACGGACCAGAACATCTTCTCTCGTGATTCGTCATCCCATGGATTCGCCAATAGTATTCCGTGCTGCGGACCCGGCAGGGTTTTGTGGGTGCTGCCTGTCATCACTTCAACGCCTTCACGAAGTGGGTCCTGGAATTCACCACCCGCTATAAGGCCAAGAACATGAGCTGCATCATACCAGACATGGCAGCCTACTTCCTGAAAAGCGTCCTCCAATTCCTTGATCGGTGTGGGAAAGAGAAAGACCGATTGGCCGAAGAGTGCTATATCAGGTTTCTCTTTCAGCAGCAGACGGCGTGTGCCCTCCACATCTATGTTCATCTCGTCCACATTAAAAGGATAGGTGATCGGACTCATACCTCGAAGACCTACTGCACCGAAGGCGGCACTGCTTATGTGGGCACCCGAGGATACGTCCACTGAAGTTATCTTCTTGTCCGGGCCGCCAAAAGCCATGAGTACCGCCATGTTGGCCACGGTGCCCGATATGGGCCTTACATCCGCATACTTCGCATCAAATAATTTCTTTGCAAGCTCTTCCGTTCGAATCTCCACCTCATCCACGTAGATGTTACCCTGATAATACCTTGCACCCGGTGCGCCTTCAGCGTACCTGTCGTGAAAATCGCTTATCAACAACTCACGTGCCATGGGGCTGATTATGTTCTCGGACGCGATCATGGGTATCGACTTGGAAAACCAGTCATGGTGTTTGTCCACCTGTTCGTATATGAATTCTACATCTTCTTTCATGTTAGCACCTTGACAGAGAAGTGTAGAGGGGTTATTAAACCGTTTGCTTTAGGTTAGTCTTTGTATCATCCTAGCCATTCTGCTGAGATAAGAGTTGAGAACAATCCTTTTATATATCTCCCTGTCTAAGGGAGAACATAAGATACTACCAGAAGGTGAGAACATGGCGGGAATCGACGACTATACGGCAAAAGACCTTATGAGCAAGAACTTGATCGTAGCGAACAAAGACGAGACTCTTTCGAATGCGATGGGGATAATGAAGAAGCACAGTATCTCTGAAGTACTGATAAAGGATGAAGATGGTGACGTGGTGGGCATGGTAACACAGGAGATGTTCACCCAGAGGCGGCATCTACCCCTTTCCACCAAATTGGAGAATGTTATGCACAGTCCACCATCGGTTCAGGCTGACGACGATATAGTGAACATATGCGAGATGCTTATGTCTTCCGGATATCGAGGAATACCTGTTACTTCGTCCAAAGGAGAAATAATAGGCTTCGTTTCCCGATCTGACATAGTCCGAAAGATACCTCAGATGGCGGAATTCAAGGACCTTAAGGTCAACGATATAATGACCCCTGCTCCGTCGACTATAACTGAACATGATACCATCGACATGGCGAAGAATATGATGAGGAACTTCGATGAAAAGGTCATTCCAGTGGTAAACAAAGATGGTAAATTGAGCGGAATGATAGGTATCAAGGATATGATCAAATCCGATATGTATCCGTACCTAAGGGAAGAGAAAGGGGACATGACCGGTGAGCGGGACTCGCCACACAGAAAGATCGAGATAAGAAGTTTGATGACCTCCCCACCCATAACTACCACACCTGATGAAAAGTGTGTGGATGCTGCACGTAAGATGGTAAAAAATGATATCTCTACCCTCATCGCTTTGGACGAGGAGGGAGATATCGAAGGCATCCTAACCACTATAGATCTCATCGAAACGCTGGCTAGCTTCAAGGAAGGCGAACAAGTATATGTTCAGATAACCGGACTGAGCGAAGGGCCGGATACACTGGATATGATGTATGAACTCATACAAAAATACCTTAAAAAATTCAATAACGTGATCAAACCGTTGGTTATGAATATTCATGTAGTCACCCACAATGAGGCGGGGACCGAAACAAAGTACAGTCTTCGTATAAGACTTCAATCAGACCACGGTATGTTTTATGTCAAAGAATACGATTGGAACATGATGAGGGCTCTAAACGAAGGCTTGGAACACATGAGAAGGGTCATATTCAACGAAAAGGAGAAAAAACTCGACCAGATGAGAAAACACCCCAAATACAGAGGTCGGTAGACTTCACAAAAGACCCCAGTGATCTTTAAGATAGTGTTTGGTACGCTCCACTGCCTCTCTGCCTATACATTTATCGTCGTGTTCGTCTGTCCATTCCAACTTTACCTCTCTACCTTCGGCATAAGCTATTATCCCAGCGATGATTTCTTCTAACGACCCTAGGTGATATCCTCCTTCCAGAAAAAAGGCAGTCCTTCCTTTACATAATTTATCGGATAGATCGATGGTCCTTATCGCCTTATCTAAATATGCATGGCTTGACAGGGAAAGACCAGTCATCCCGTCTGCATAATGACCATCTGTACCCAGGGATACCAGTATCATCTGAGGCTCGTACTGTCGAAGTATGGGTTCGATCAACTCATTCCATGCATATTCCATCGATGAGTCACCTGCACCGGAGCGAAATGGGATATTAACATTGAAACCCTCACCTTCATCCTCTCCGATGGCGACGCTATCTCCGGTACCGGGATAGATGCCGTAATGGTGCGTGGAGATGTACAGTACATTAGGGGAGGAGTAGAATATATCGCTCGTACCATTACCGTGATGAGCGTCGATATCCAGTATTGCAACTCTTTTCATTTCTGAAAAAGCCGCAGCTATAGCGATGTTGTTGAAGTAGCAGAAGCCACCACCGTAATAGGCACCTGCGTGATGGCCCGGCGGACGCAAAAGAGCCATAGATGCCTTGTCATCTTTGGCCAGAAATTGGGACAACAGTGCACCACCGGCGGCAAGTAATGCTATATCGTAGGTGTTCTCACCCATGTAAGTGTCTCCACCGTCGATATATCCCATCCCGTGTTCTTTCAAGCATTTGATGTAATCCTCTGAATGGACAGTCATGAGCATCTCTTCGGTAGCTGGTTCTGGGATAGATATATTACCAGCTAAGCCTTCAATTTCCAGGCGTTCCAATATAGCGTCCAACCTCTCAGGTCGCTCGGGATGTGCGCCTCCGTGTTTATGAAGTGTGTAATCGGGGTGGAAGATGACTTCCATGCTTGATGTTAAACCGGGAAGATATTTAAACCTTTTAATGGATTGACGGGCATGGTTTACGCCGCACTTTACTCCGGTGGAAAGGATTCCAGCCTCGCCCTTTGGATGGCACAGGAAAGGGGGATCAAGGTGGGGCATCTGATAACCATCTTTCCCCGGAGGGAGGACTCCTACATGTTTCACAAACCGAACCTGGAACTGGTACCATCACTGGCGGAGGCGATGGACATACCCCTTGTACGGAAAGGATCCAGTGGTTTGAAGGAAGAGGAACTGAAAGATCTGGAGAATGCTCTGGATTCTGTTGATGTGGAAGGCGTGATAACCGGCGCGGTTGCCTCCCGATACCAGAAGAATCGGATAGAAAAGATCGCAGCCGATAGGGATTTGAAAGTTATCTCACCTCTTTGGGGAGTGGAACCTTCAGATATCATGGAAACATTGTTGAATGAAAGCTTTGAATGCATCATCGCAGGAGTTGCTGGAATGGGGCTTGACGAGAAATGGCTCGGACGTAGATTGGATAGACATTGCCTTGATGAGTTGATGGTACTGAATGAACAGTACGGTATAAACGTGGCAGGAGAAGGGGGAGAGTACGAAAGTCTCGTGCTGGACGCACCCAACTTCAGATGGGGTTTCGAGATAAAAAGTGCAAGGGTAAATTGGGACGGGCATAGAGGAACATACGAGGTAACCTCCTTGAGAAAAAGATATTAACACCTTTTTACTCCTGCTTATGGCGATTGAACAATGACAGACCACAAATTCAAAATATTCCAGGAAGAACTTTTCAATACCTTTGTAGAAAGAAATCCGCATTTTGCTACCCATCTGGGTATACACGATTATGATCACCTCTTACCGGACGGATCCGCGGAGAAGCACCGTAAGGACATGGAATTGATGGAAGAAGCAGTATCTAAATTGCGATCCTTCGACCCTGACGAACTATCGGTGGAAAATCAATTCGCCAGGAAGGTGGGGCTACACGTATTCGGTTTGATGCTTTTTAGCGAGAAAAAATTAGAGCACTGGAAGAAAAACCCCTCGGTCCCCAGCGTTATAGGCGGTAGTATATTCCCACTGCTCAAACGCGATTTCGCCCCTTTCGAAGATAGGTTAGAAAGTATAAAAAGCCGTATCGAAGGTGTTCCGGAATTCATCGAATCTTCAAAGTCAGCACTCATGGAACCGGTCCGTATGTGGGTGGATATGGCACAGGAATCCGTTGAACAGATGCCGATGCTTTTCAAACTCCTTTTGATAATGGCGCATGAATATGGTGTGAGCGAGGAAAAACTCAAAGAACTCGATATGGTTATCAACAGAGCGGATGAGGCACTGGAAGAGTACGTGGAGTGGCTGGAGAGTAAAAGGAGTGAAGCCGACGAAGACTTTACCTTAGGTGAAGAACTTTTCGACGTATTGCTTGAAAAACGAAAATTAGGTTACACCGCCGATGAAATACTTGAGTTGGGAGAAAAATACTTCAAAAGAACCAAGGAAGACATGGATAAATATGCGGCAGAGATAGACCCGGATAAAAATACCTGGGACGTCATTGAAGAGATAACCTCTAAAACACCGTCGGATATAAAAGAAGTATTAGAATGGTATCGCAAGGGTCTGGAAGAGGCGAAAGAATTCATCTTACAACACGATTTGTGTACTATCCCCGAGTACGAAGATATCGAGGTTACCGAAACCCCCGAATTTCTGAGGCATATTATCCCCTATGCAGCCTATATGGGTCCCGCTAAATTCGATGATATAAAGAAGGGGATATATCTGGTGACTCCGCCGGCACCGAACCACGGATGGAAGAAAATGTCATACTGGGATATCAGGAACACAACTGTCCATGAAGGCTATCCCGGTCATCATCTGCAGAGATCCTGCGCCACCGACGTTGATGACTATCTTATAATGTTCTCAAACGCTATAGAGACCATCGAAGGGTGGGCACACTACTGCGAGGAGATGATGAAGGAACAGGGTTTCGACGATACACCGGAGGCCCGTTTGATACAGAGTAGAGATATCCTTTGGAGGGCCGCAAGGATGATCCTTGATGTTAAGTTGAGCACTGGTAATATGTGTTTTGAGGAAGCGGTTGATTTTTTGGTGGAAAAGGTCGGTCTCGAAGAGCATTCCGCTACTGCAGAAGTTAAGAGGTACACACAGAATCCGACCTACCAGCTCAGTTATCTGCTTGGAAAGCACATGATATATGAATTAAGGGGCGAGGTAAAAGAGATGATGAAGGAAGACTACAGCCATAAGATATTCCATGATACCATACTCTATTCCGGTAGCGTTCCCATAAAGTATATGAAGGATGTATTCAGAAGGAATGCAGGGGTGTAAACCTCTTATTACTATTTATTCAACGAACCTCTTCTCCCTCTGGAAGGTGGTGATAACTTCGAAGGGCATTTCATCCTTTACCGTTTCCGCCGTCACGTATCCCTGGTACATGTTCCTTTCTTCCGTCAATGACATCTCGTGCACGTGCTCCATCATGGCGAGGTATTTGAAGAACCGCTCGTGTTCCGGTTTCTTCTTTTCAAGATAACTATATATCTTATACGCATTCCTTTCACTTTCGATAGCTGCATCCAATGCCTCTATCAGATTTCTGACGCTCTCTAATTTGATATCTCCCTCGTGAGGTGGCAACCCTTTGCCTTTAGGTATCTCGATATTTTCATCACCAAAGAGTTTCTTGTGTAGCTTTACGAGTTCTTGTCTGTGTACCTTTTCATCTTCCGCTAGGGATAAGTATCTGCTGGAAACGAGATCACTTGTAGCATCTGATAATTTCGAATAAAATTCATATGCATTCTTTTCCGCTCTTATCGAGTAACCTAGTATCTGTTTAAAGCTAAGTTTTTCCAATGCTTCTTTCATATATATCATCCTTTTTAAGAACTTAGTTCTATTAAAAATTTTTGTTTCATCCGTATATGACCGTCCTTATGGAAGACTGTATCTCCCGGAGATCACTTGATGTAAAATCGCCGTCTTTCTTCAATCCCAACAGTCGATAAAAGATGGGTAATACATCCTTTTCAACGACCATATTACTTGTTACGGCACATTCAAGTGTATAAACCAGGTCCAAAAATGCCCCGGAAGTATCTTCCGACAAAGGCGTAGTGAGTATTCTTCTTATAACGCGAGGTTCTTCTTGTGCAAGGTATTCGTCTTCCCTTTTAAGAAACACCTCCAACTCTGTTAGGTCTTCTCGGCGTATACGCCAACCTGAGGCACCTATATTTTCGAGGAGATGTTCTTTTCTTGATGACCCGGTCAAGGCACTTACAATACAAGTGTGAGAGAGTACCCATCGTATTGCCATCTGCACGGGTGTTTTATCGTACTTTAGCCCCATTTCTCTAAGCTTTTCGACCACCCTCATAGCTGATTCTAACCGTGTGTGGTGGAACAACGGATCCATGTTCCGGATGTCGCTGCTGTCAAATTCACTGTCCTTACCGTAATTTCCGGTCAATATTCCCCTTCCCGTCACGCTGAATGCAATACTTCCAATATCTTTTTTTGAGTACATGGGTAATAATTCATCCTTGGAAGAGCGTGCCACTGCACTCAATTCCAAAAGCGCTATACCTAGGTCACCTTTATCCATGTAACTGCGTGCGTCATCCACCGATATATGGCTCACCCCGTATTCGACTATCTTACCGTCCGCCTTAAGATCGTCCAGTGCATCGATCGTCTCCTGAACTGGTGTGTTCGGGTCTGCATAATGCACCAGGTAAAAATCGATGTAATCCGTAGCCAGGTCTTCAAGACTCTTGTCACAGGCTGCGATCACATGCTCATAGGACAATACGGGTTTCATGCCGTTCTTCATGCCTATCTTCGTGCTGATGCATACCTCTTCCCTGAAAGGTTTTATCACTTCACCTGTGGTTCTCTCCGCTTTTTTTCCGTAGGACTGGGCAGTATCGAAGTAGTTAACTCCGAGTTCGTAGGCGTGTCGAAGCACTTTTTTATATGCCCGCGGCTCCACTTCACCGTAAGCGCCGCTGAGGGCATAGCAACCCATGCCTATCTCTGAGATGTCCATGTGTTTGTATTTGTTGTAGTTCATTTTTTACACCGCACTTCGGTGATCACAAGAACCGTTAAACGGTTTTCGTGCATATTACTTGTGCTCTTTAGTAACGAGTCTTGAAGCTAAAGTATTTTATTGACACTTTCCGTTACCGTTTACGATATGATGAACAGAGATTTCCTCAAAGACAGCGTAAGAAAGCGTACTGACTTTTCTAAAACCGATCAGAACCGAGGTGTTCCGCCTCCGCCTATTCAAAAACAGGTCACGGACGATGCGAAAATAATTGACCTCCCCCAACCGATGCACTGGAAGATCAAGGTAGGGCTCGCCGAGGCTATTTTTCAGAGGAGATCGAGGCGCTCCTTTTCAAAAAAATCTCTAGCCATCGAAGAGTTATCTTTCCTTCTCCGGGCCACCCACGGCATACGCAAAAAAATGGATTCCGGGCATGCCTACAGGGTGGTACCCTCAGCCGGCTGTCGACATGCCCTTGAAACATATATCGTGGTATTCAGAGTCGATGGGATGGAGAAGGCCATCTACAGGTATTTGCCTTTGGAACATCAGTTAACAAAAGTGTTGGAACATGCGGATATGGAAGAAAGGATGACTGAGGCGGCACTTAACCAGGCCTTTGTAGGTGACTGTGCAGCTACCTTCGTATGGACTACGATCCCTTACCGAATGGAATGGCGGTACGGGCAAGCGTCCTACAAAGTTATCGCGCTGGATGCGGGACATGTTTGTCAGAATCTCTACCTTGCATGTGAGGCGATGAGGTGCGGAACCTGTGCCATCGCCGCCTACGACCAGGATTTGATGGACGCACTGCTTGGTGTGGACGGTGACGATGAATTCACAATATACTTAGCACCGGTGGGCAAGGTATAGATAGTGACAAAGGATTCACTCAGTACACTATATGCCAAGTAACGTTGTAGTTCACATCGTTATAAAGCCAGTATCCTTCATCCGGTGAAAACATGAAATTCATCGTATCGTGGTGATACGCAACGTTGTAAGGCATCGTCGAGTCAAAGAATCCGACTATTGTTATCTCAGCCGGTAAGCCCATGTTAGATATCTGTGAACTCGGATATCCCACCATGTTCCAACCGGGGTGTAGGGTGATATTGGTGGACACAGGCGCTTTACCTCTGATGGTAAGTGTATCGTCTACGTACATCCTTATCCAAAGGCCCATGGTGTGATCCCAGGTTAAGAGGTTGTTGAAGTGTGATTCTCTTAAATGTGTGAAACTCTGCCATATGTCTATAGATGCATCGTAGTACATCACCTTTTCATAATTACCCGGGATACCATAATCCATGTCGTCAAGTATCGCCGTTAGTGAGGTGTCGAGCGGTTCGAGGTTGAAGGATATGAAGTTCCAACCGTCTGCCTGTGCGTCGTTCATCATAGGTATATCCAACGTTTGGTAGGCTTGGATATTGTCCAACCAAGCAGCGTCTTGATTTGCACTCAAGTTGTTGTTTTTAACGAACTCCCATCTGATAGTGTGCGGATTTGAATCGGTAAAATTGATGGAGTGTTCGTTCCAATCATGGAAACCAAACATACTACCGACCACACTACCGTCGATATACAGGAGAAGACCATCACCGTCTTCCGCATCTGTCTTCCAGTACCAGCTAACACTTATCGGTGCGGTGACCGTAGTTTCTATGTAGCTGATCTCTCCATCACCTACATCCCCGCTCTGCATGGAGTCGACGAAGTCGTAACTATCGTGGTCGACACCGGTCCAACCCGCGACACCTCCGGTAGTGAACGTCAGATCCTGGTTGTCCAACGCCTCGTTAGCATTTATATAGGTATAATCGAAAAGATCATTCGTTACGTAGCCCGGTGTGGTATTAGGGACATCTGGAGACTGTAGAGAGACCTGGGTAGGTCTCCCTCTCTCGTAGATCGTTTCGTAATGCTCAAGTTTGAAAGAAGATATGATACCTTGCATCTGCGATAAGCCTATATCTAGGAAGAACCTTGTTTCGCCGGAGTCGAAGTGACCTTGGAACTCGGTTACATCCAGGCTGATATAAGTAGGTAGAGAATTCCCACTATCCCAATAATAAAACGGATATTTAGTTTGTAGAGGTGAGGACTGCATCCCGATACCAAGTGTCATGTTTATATCTCTTGTGGGTGCAGCGTTAAAATGCCACGTAGCCAGTAGCGACGGATTGTAATCAGGGATGTCATCGATATAGGTTAGATAAAGCCCTGCGTCATCCCTCATCTTTTCGAAAGCGTCATAGGTAATCCAGTAGAATCCCGAGTCAGCCCAACCTGTTCCCCAAGAATTAGCAACTCTGAATGCGCCCGTTTCACCGTCGTCGGTGATACTATCGTCGTAACCAACTATCGTTTGAGCGTGATTGTAAGAAGAGCTGCCGTATTCAAAGGCAGATATTATGTAATTACCATCTGCAAAGGCGTTGCTGTACTCGTTTGCATCAATCACAAAGGTGGATGGCGTGCCGGAATCGATCAAAAACTTGATGTCGTTGACCGTGGGAGTGGCGATGTAGTTAACCTGATTTGCTCTGTGCAGTGGTGCATCCCTGAAGGCGTTTGCGTCGCCCCAGTCCAAGTGATCGTACTGATCGTAGGGCATGGTGGACCATGTAGCCGCTCCCCAATCTTCGATGACATATCCGTTGTCCCACATCCAGGATCCGGTGTCCGTTCCACCGTTAACCTTGTTGTAAGTCCATCCCGGACTCATCACATGCTGTGTGTTTGGTAAGTATGCATCGTTCCAACCCTGATCCTTCGCTTCCAGATATCCGTACGTATAATAGGTCATGGCCCAGGCACCGCATGAACCCTGGCTTAGCTGATTCCCAATGGCCGGAAAGTGTGGATCCGTGGACAGGTCCACTGCATTCAGACCTGGATCCCTAGATGCCTTTATCTTGTCAACGATAACAAGATTATCTTCATATAGCTGCCATGATTCCTCTGTTGGCGGTGCTAAACCTGTACCGAACCCGTTCACTATGACATTGTAATCCACTTCCGGATCCCTTACACCGATCTTGTTCTTCATCTCGTTTATATCGCCCCTGTTTGCAAAATGATACACCTTTTCATTGTCCCTGTACAGTTTCACCGGTACCGAATCATCGATTTCGACCTTGTTCGTCCCTACTGATAGAAATTGTGCAAAAATTGCAACCAGCAGTATTGATGCTACAAACATCGCTAATTTCCTCATGATATCGAATGCTGTTACAATTAGGTAGAATAAATACTTTCATCCTATTTTTGACATTTTTTGATAGTGAACACATTTAACGTATTTTCATGCTGTATCCTGGGTTTTTCGAGTTGCGATTTTTGTAACTTTTTCGCCGGGGATTAGCGTTGTTAAACGCGGGCAGGATAATCAAACATAGAAGACGGTGGATTCATAGTAACTCCACACACTTCTTCACCCAAGAGGTCATCCCCATCTCCTCGAACTCAACCTGTGCCTTTTTTATGTGCTCCCTAGACCTTTCGGTGTTTCCCTTGGCCTTCTAGAGTAGACCGTACTCATAGTGGAGCTTCGCTGGCTTATCCCAATCCTCGATCTCCCTATAGACCACCCCAAGAACACGTCGGCTCATGGCTTCCTGAGATTTCGCGCCTATCTCGAAGACTGTTGCAACTTCTTTTTCAACATTTTCGAGTTCAATTTGTACATTACCGATTTTTAACTCCGCTTCTGCCACGTTACAATAATTGTAATAAAACATTGGATAAAGTTATCGAAGAAGATGGGATAGCGGTCCTAGCGCGTAACATCGACGATATAGCCATAGATGATGCGATCCTAAACAGAAGTCTCATGGTGAAAAGAGGCCCCCCTTCCAAAGAAACCTTGGACATATCCATAGGTATATTCGGTGAAAAGTACGATTTACCGAAAAATATACGTGAGGATATCAGAAAAATGGAGCTAAAAAGTTTTCGAGATATAATATTGGTTGCACGCCTAAGGGCATGCGGATTGACCCGCGATGAGGTCGAGATCTTTTTAGCCGACGATAAAAAAGAGGTTTCAAAAGAGCTAGTATATGTACGATAGGTATCAACAATAATGACGTCTTTAAGGATTCGATGCCACGGTTACATGGATATATATTATATTCTGAGAAATCGGATTATAAAGGTGACGACGGTACAAAAATTCTAAAAACTCCCTTCGGTATCCCGGGACGATATACATGGATTTCGACGAGGAAACAGACCGACGGGGAACATGTTGCGTTAAATGGGATTTTATGGAAGAATATTACTGCAGTGAAGACCTGCTTCCCATGTGGGTGGCGGATTCCGACTGGAAGACCAGCGATGCCATCATAGAGGCCCTGCGGGAAAGGGTAGAGCACGGAGCCTTTGGGTACTCCAGGCCCGGGGAGGAGCACCGTACGGCCGTGGTGGATTGGGTGGGAAAAAGGTATGGCTGGGAGATAGAGCCCGAATGGATAGTTTTCACCAACGGTATGACCACCTCTCTGAGCGTGGCAGTGAGGATATTTTCCGATCTGGGTGATTCGGTGGTGATCCAGCCGCCGGTATATTTTCCCTTTTTCTACTTGGTGGAAAACAGCGGGCGTCGATTACTGGAAAACCAGTTGAAGTACCGCTGTGGCGGGTACGGGATCGATTTTGAAGATCTTCGAGAGAAATTCTCTCCCGACGACCCCCGACTGATGAACAGGACCAGTATGATGATACTGTGCAACCCCCATAATCCTGTGGGCAGGGTATGGATCGAAAAGGAGCTAGAGCGGCTGGCCGCGCTGGCTCTGGAGAACAACGTCATGGTGGTATCGGATGAGATATTTTCGGATTACGTTTTCAGCGGTTTTCACACCCCCTTTTCTTCCCTCTCCGAGGAGATCGCATCGAGATCCATAACCATGATCACACCTGCAAAGAGCTTCAACATAGCGGGATTGAAGACGGGTGTTGCCATCATAGCCGACGACCGTTTGAGAAAAAGGTTTGAGAATTCACGTGAACTCTTAGTGAAGGAGCCCAACGTTATGGGGTTGGTAGCACTGAAGGCCGCCTATGAACAAAGTGAGGAATGGTTGGATGCCCAGCTGGACTACCTGAAAGTCAATATGAAATTTGCCCTGGATTTTGTTTCCAATGAGATACCTGGCGTAGAGGCGGTGAAGCCCCAGGGTACCTTCCTGCTTTGGATGGATTTCAATTCTCTTGGTCTTGAACCGGAAGGATTGAACGATCTGATATATAAAAAGGCAAAGGTAGCCTTGATCGAAGGAAGTCGGTTCGGTGCCGGTGGTGAAGGCTTCATGAGGCTGAATTTCGCCTGTCCTAGACGTATTTTGGAGGAAGGGCTAGAAAGGATCAAAAAAGCGGTCCTTTCACTATAGTTACCCGAAATTCCTTCGATTTTTGGAACCTTGTTCCGGAAAACATCCGGTAACCTTTGGCTGTTTTTCTCCGGACCGGTACCCGTATAGACCCTTCAGTAGTTTACAGTCCAAACCACTGCGCTGTCGGTGGGATTATACAGCCAATATCCTTTGCCGGGTTCGAAAGCGAAGATGCCCGGACTGTGGTCGTATGCCAGATTGTTCGCCTGTGATGCATCGAAGTAGCCTATCACATCCACTTCTCCGGGTAGCCCATGGTTACCAGATGTCTCACTGGGCAGACCCACCATGGTCCATCCCGGATACAGTGTGATATCCGTACTCGTGGGTGCGGATCCTTCTACGTTCAGCGTGTCCGTAGTGGTCATGTGTATCCAGATACCCATCTGATGGTTCCATGTATCCAAATTGTTGTATCTGTCAGTCCTTCCGGGTGCGTATGATCTCCATTCTCCGGTGGATGCGTCGTAGAACATCAACTTGTCGTAGCTGCCATCGATGTCTGCAAGTATCGCCTCCAGCGATGTATCCGTCGGTATCAGATTGAAGGAAACGAAATTCCAGCCGTCTGCGTTTCCACCTGCAGTGAGTGGTATGTCAATGTATATCAGGTCATCGGGTTCGGGTACCGCATTAGTGTTCTGCTCCTCAAGACCGTTTGTCCCTACTGCACGTACTACATACCACCATAGTATTTCATCGGCGGTTCCTTTGTTTTCATCTATGTAAGTGTAATTTACAGAACCATCCGCGGAAGCGTTACCGATGAACGTGCTTCCGTCCCACGGACCACTCTCAAACTCCGAACGAAATATGCTGTAATGACCGACCTCATCGGGATCATCCGAACTAGCTTCCCAAGTTAACAGATTGTGATCGGTACCTTCGTCGTCGATTATCAGTGCTTCCATGTTAATATCGTCGACCCGCCACCCCGGTCCCTCGAGACCGTCCCAGGCTTCGGTACCCGAATCCCAGCGTATGTGGATGGTCTCACCGATATAGTCAGTCAAGTCGAAAGCAGTGGTTGTCCAATCGGATGTACCGCCCCAAGCTTCCTGGCCCCCGAGTGGATTATCCCAATCAGTGGGAACAGTTCCGTCGTAGCCTTCTTCGGGTACTATAAGAGTCCACGGACCGTCATCGCCATCGGTTGATATCTTGACATTCCCTGCATCATAGAGTCCGTTATCACCCCAGTCACGCCAGTGCTCGAAGGTGAAGGATACGCCATATTCTTCGTCAGCATTTGTGGGTATGCTTATCTCGGGCGATATCAACCAGCTCAACATACCTACATCGGACCGTTTGTTGAACATGCCATCTCCGAAATCCCAAGAGTAGTTTCCCGAGGATGCTCCATGACCTCGTATGCCCCATTCACTAGCGTCGTAATGAGACGTATCCGTGACATAGCCCATGTCTCCACCTTCCACATCATCCTGGAAGAGTACATGGATACTTTCGCCATAGTACTCTACCATAAGATTCTGCGGTGGTGCGGGTGGTTCTCCAACGATAGTGAAGGCTGCATCGCTCTGGTCCTCACCCCCACGCCCCACGGTATCATATGCACGTACACGGACCAGACACTGGTCGCTGTTGGCGTTTGCAACCGTCCACGCATAGCTGCCTGTATCGGGAAGGCCAGACGCTATGGTTTTCCAAGATGTTCCCGCATCATCGCTGTACCAAAGATCGATATAATCTATGGGGTTTTCCCCGGGTGTTGCGATCCACGAGATCTCCTCGTCAGAATATGCATACCACTCTTCACCTCCGTTCGGTGAAAGTACAGTAACCTCGGGCGGATCCGACAATATGAAGTCCACCGTAACAGTGGCAGGCGTACTAGCCGGGGTGTCCGGAGACTCATTGGACACTGCAGTAGGGTTACCCTCGTCGTATCCATAGTAGTATTCAATTTTAAAGGATGAAATCGTACTCGAGCTCGAAGCGGAACCGATATACAAGTAAAACGAATCTTCCGAACCGGCGCCTCCGCTCCAACTGCTCTCAAACTCTGTAATATCGAAGGCCATGAAATTGGGATACGAATACGACCCGCCGTTCCACTGTGGTGCCCTTGTATCTACAGGGGCTCCCGGATCCCCTATACCCAGTTCGACAGCCGCGTCACGTGCGCCGGTGGTGCTGAGTTCCGTCACCGCTACCAGCGAGGGTTGGGATGTGTCTCCGTCGTAAATCACACCCGTCATCCTTGAAACAGATGACCACGCCAGGGTTTGAAAGCAATCGTATGTCATGTAATAAGTACCATCACCGTTGGGCCCCCAGGTCTCACCCCATGAATTTATCAACTTGAAAGCACCCATCTCGCCTGGTACCCCCACATCATCGTCGTAGCCCACAACGGTATTCGCGTGATTAGGGCTCCCCGGATCATAATTTCCGGTGTGTAATATGTTACCGTCACCGAAGTTATATTCATAGGCGTCCAAAGCCATGCTTATAGGTGTTCCTTGGTCGACCCATGATTTCACTACGTTTATATTGTTTACACTGGTAGATTCGACATCTGTTGCTCTGTGTTTTACTGCATTTCTCCACGCAGCCTCACCACCCCAAGATATGTGATCATCGTCATCGTAAGGCATAGTTGCCAGATTGGCATTACCGACACTCGTCGCCAAGTACATGGAATTGACCAGATTAGAGCCACTATCGCTTCCCCCGTTTATTTTATTGTATACCCATGAAGGGCTCATAAGGTATTCGTCATTCCCTGTAGATGCGTCCCAATCGTAGGCCTTAGCCTGCATATACCCATGGCAGTAATAAGCCGCCGCCCAAGATGCGCAGGAGCCCTGACCACCCTGTGTGTCCGCCGGAGGAAACCATGGATCATCCGTAAGGTCATGGGCTGCCCGTATGGAAGGGTCTCTGTCAACATTGTTGACTATCTTCATTGTACTTATCATGGACTCGTAATCCCTCTCGGTAGGTGGTGCCAGTCCTGTTCCATGCCCGTCTATGATTATATTGTAGTTCCTTTCGGGGTCATAAGTTCCGATACTTTCCCTGAGAAGTTGAACCTCTTCCTCGGTCATCAAATGACAGCATTCACCTACATCGTACGAGATACAAACTTCTCCGTTTCCCGGTGCACAATCGATTCCGGGTGAGATAACCGTGATCACCAACAATGTGGCGACCAAAATTACCAAACAAAGCCTGTATGTGATCTTCCTTTTTTTCATCATTTTATCATCTTTCTCACCAATCACGAATTTGAACCGCTTTTGGTGTATTTCGAAGGAAAGAGGCTTTACACGGTATGGAGATGACGTAAGAAGTTGTTATGCCAAATTGCCATTCCATCCACGTCTCCGCTATAACTTATTAGACATTTCACTAGCCGTTTTAAATGTCGAAAGAAATAGCTATGACATTTTATCGCGTTTTAAACTGTTTTTTTTGCTATATATCATACATTCTACCGATATATATACTTTTTGAGATGGCTTTACGGCGAACAGCACAGAATCCACTTGGAAGAAGCATCAATATGAGCACCTTTGTCAGCTCATATCTCCAATTATCTCCGCTATGTCAACCGGATATTTGACGGCATATTCAGCATCCCTGATCTCCTCCCGACCGTACCCGTACAGCACACCGATGAAGGGTATTGAATTTACCCTGGCTGCTTCAAGGTCGTGTGTCCTATCACCCACCATGACGGCCTTTGAATGCTCCACAGACTCCATTAGTTCTTTGACTCCGGCACCCTTATCCGTCATACTTTCCGCACTTTTGATTAAATCAAAATATTTACCGATGCCCTGAGTTTCTAGTACATAATCGATATACTCCGTTGTCGCATTGCTGCATATGGTAAGTATATGACCCTGTACGGATAACTTTTCAAGTATGTCCCGTATCCCATCATACAGCTCTCCGTTTATCTTGATATGCTTAGCCTCGCTCACCCAAAGTGCTTTCAAAAAATCATCATATTTTTCCATACCCTCCTTTCCATATGACGACAGTAACTTGGTACAGAAATTCCGTGTTTCCTCGCCCATCAAGGAAAGTATGAAGTCGACCTTGGATGCCGGCAGACCGATGTTTTTCAATGCCTCTTGAACCGCCGGTAGAACCGAGGTTTCACTGTTAAAAAGCGTCCCGTCCAGATCGAATATTATCAGATACATCCGTCTGTGTTGGAATACCTAAGTAATAAAATTTACCCTAACGCTGATTTTATATTGTAAAAGGTTTTGAAGGGATTATGACCAACGGAGATATTCACGGTTTACTCTTCGTTTACATCTACGTCCTTTTACTGATAATCACCACGGAAAAGATAGTCAACAAAGGTTTGCTGAGTCGTAAATTGCTGCATATAGGCGTGGGTAACGTCCTTTTCATACTGCCACTCTTCGATACCCGCTGGGTCATGACATTTTTAGCTGCTGCACCCTTCATAGTGTTGACTTTTCTTATGAGCCCCTACTCGTCTCTGGGCAAGGTCAGCAAGACTTCTTCAAAGGGCCACCGTCTGGGACTATTCTACTATGCCATATCTTGGACAATACTTGCATACTTTTTCTTCGGAAGACCGGAGGTCATCGCCGTTGGTATCGTGGCCATGTCATACGGCGATGGATTTGCCTCCATTGTAGGTGTTCGATGGGGGAAGAAAAAATTCAACGTATGCGGCGATGAAAAGTCCGTTGAAGGTTCCGTCACCATGTTCGCGATGACCATGATGATGATATTGGTGGTTTTGCTTTACTACGGGACTATGCCGGAACCACTTTACCTTCTACCACTGATACCACTGGCAGCAACTTTTTTCGAAGGGATAACGCCCAAGGGATTGGACAATCTGACGGTTTCGTTAAGCGCCGCAATATTTTATTACCTCCTGTTTTGATAGATAACGAATGCGTTTCATAGTTATAGATGGTTTGGACGCTGCCGGGAAAGATACCCACGCACGGATGATAAAGGAAAGATACGAGTCCACGGGGGAGGATGTGATATTACGTTCCCACCCGTCTTCCGACAATGCATACGGGTACAGGGCAAGGCAGGCCTTACTGTGCAGAGGTAAGAAGAGCCGGCTCGATGCCTCTGCATACTATGCAATGGACGTCATCAGATCGGTGAAAAAGTACCACGGCAAGGCGGACACGGTGATCTTCGTTAGATACCTGTGCGGTGTGGCTTACCTTCCATACCCCATGGCAAAGGGTTTCTACCGATTCTTCTCGAAATTGCTGCCTACTACGAACTACATGTTCTTCCTGGACGTCAAGCCCAAGATCGCCATAGAACGCATCAACGGTCGCGACGATGTCCAGATGTTCGAGAATATCGATTCGCTGAAAAAAGTGAGGGAACGCGCGCTGAAGGTGGTGGACGACTGGCATATCATAGATACCTCGGGACCTATCCACGATGTTCAGGGAAACATACACGACATCCTTGATAAACTGGATAACGGATATAAAAGGTGAATAACGTCGAGAATCGGATCTGGAAATTGATTTCTTCAAATCACTGTCAATAGTCATAATGATCCTGTATTTCGAGCCTAATTATCAACCATATTATCAGGCCAACTATGCCACCCACAAGAACAACTATCAACCACAACACCCCATCTTCACCCCTCTTTTTGCATCCTTATAAACCCATATGCCCATTATGATGGGTATCACGAAGACAAGAGGTATTACCAAGCAAATCAGACACATGAATGCAGATCCCATCGAGTTCACCTATTTACATGGCAAAGTAATCTAAGATATATATAGATATATGTGCTTCGATTGATTTTATTATAGTCAAAAACACGACTTTTCATATGTTTGGATTTCACTACTCCGGAGCCTGTCCGAGTAATAAGCTGTTGAAACATATTATTTTGACAGCGTAAATTTT
>CAZAMQ010000030.1:0-27506 GCA_964486225.1 uncultured Thermoplasmata archaeon
TTGGGGCTGGATAGTGCCATAGCGATGGGATAAAAAGACTAGGATAACTATCTTTTGTATTGAGATCGACCTTCCACCGGTGTGTAATTATCTCTTGATCGGCTTCCCGATAAATTCATAAGCTAGCTTATCGACACCTAATTCAATTAATGCCTTTAGTACATATTTACATACCCATGGATCGTCATCATTTAGAGCATCGATCAAACCTTCCACAGCACGTTTATCCCCTATTCGTCCGAGAGCTCTTGCCGCTTCACCCCTGACCTGAGGGGCATCATCGGATAGTGCAGTTAATAGGTCGAGAGTCGCTATACTGTGTTGTGTCTCACCCAACGCTCGGGCGGCGCAACATCTTATCTCAGGATTTTTCGAATACAATTTACGTATAAGATCAAAAACTGCCGATTCTTCTCCGATATAACCTAAGGCGTTTATCGCCGTGCATTGTACGCTAGGGTCTTCATCTGAAAGTTTAGTTCTTATATATTTGACCGCCAAAGGATCGGAGAGCGTACCCAAGGCTTCAACTGCATCTCTTCTAACTCCGGAAGCGGGATGATCGATGATCCTTATCAATTCAATAACGGCCCGCTTATCGCCCAACTGACCTAGGGCCATAGCTGCCTCCTTGCATGACCTTACATCGTCGTAGAGACCATCGATTATCCAGTCTAGTGCCGAGTTGTCACCGATTTCACCTAGGGACCACATAGCTATAAGCTTATCAAAGCTTCCATCTCTGTTCAACGACCTCATCAACACAGGTACGGCCTTCGGGTCACCTATGGATCCCAGGGCCCATATGGCTATAGTTCTCAATACATCATCCTTTGAATCCAATAACTCCGTAAGTGGTGTTATCGCTCTAGAATCACCTATCTCACCCAGAGCTTGAACGACACTACGTTTAACATGTATATTTTTGTCAGCCAACTTTTCTATCAGTTTTTCGATAGCTTTAGTGTCACTTATCTCACCTAGAGCATCAGCGGCACTGATGCATACTAACTCATCCGGATCATCAAGAGCATCTATGAGATGATCTACGGAATCGGCATCTTTCAACGCCCCCAAGGCCTCCGCTGCTCGAACACGCACAGACATATGTTCATCTTTTAACATCCGGATGAATTCATCAGTTGATTCTTCGACACCCATCTCTGCCAGAGCCCATACGGCACTGCATCTTACCTTGCGGTTGTTATCATAAATTGCTATTTTTTTAAGACCGTTTTCGATGGCGTCGTTTTTACCAAGTTGACCCAGATATCTTATCGCCTCACATCTGATTTGAGGGTCTTTGTCTTTATGGGCTGCCCGATTGAGTAGGTTAACCACCCCCTCGCCTTCCAACTCCACAAGGTTACGTAGAGCGTCCAGACGCTCGTCTTGTGTACCCCCCGTCAATACCTGATCAAGTATATCTTCCCGACCTACGGGTGTCGAAGGACAACACATAATATAATACAAAGATACCGTGTTTATAAGTTTTACCGGATACACACATTCGCTAACCAATAAATAGAGGTAAAGTCATCCGGTATTCAATAAGTGATAGAATGATACTTTCGGATACGCAAATAAAAAAATACCTCAAGGAAGGTACTTTAGTGATAGATGGTTTCAAGGAAGCTAACCTGACGCCCAATGGATACGACCTTACGATAGAAAGTATCTATGTCGAAGGTAGAAGATATGAACTCGAAGGGGTTGTTGAGATACCTCCGGGGACTTGGTTTGCCGTCTCAACAAAGGAGTATGTAAAATTCCCCGAGGATATAGCTGGAGAGCTCTGGATAAGGACAACATGGGCAAGGAAGGGCATACTTGCATCCTTTGGAATGATAGATGCGGGGTTCCACGGAACTCTTACGTTCAGTGCTTTCAATACGCATCGGAAGGTGGAGATGCCCATAGGTGAAACGTTCGCCCAGATGGTATTTCATCTCCTGGGTGGAGCATCGGAAAAAGGTTATGCGGAACGATCCGGGAATTATCAAGGACAGCGAGGGATAAAACTTTAGTCATGAAAGTGTATTCCATGAAGATGACCATAGCTATTGACGGAAATTCTCTCTGCATAGATGAAGTTGAACGTGTAGCTAGAGGGGGAGAAAAAGTAGTACTTACGGATGATTGCCTGGAACACATCCGCGAATCACGATCAAGAGTAGAGGGTTTGTTGGAAAAAGACAGTAACATATACGGTATAAATACAGGTTTCGGTGAGTTAGCCAACATCCGTGTAGACGATGACAAACTTGATGAATTGCAGAAAAATCTCATACTAAGCCATGCCTGCGGTGTCGGCGAACCCTTGGACAAAGAGATAGTGCGGGCAACTATACTGCTAAGAGCGAACACCCTGGCCAAGGGATACAGCGGCGTTAGACCGATTGTGGTGGAAACTCTTATCGATATGTTGAATAACAATGTGCATCCCGTCATCCCATGCAAGGGAAGCGTTGGTGCCTCGGGAGATCTTGCACCCCTGGCGCACCTGTCGATGGTTCTAATCGGAGGCAGTAAAGCAGAATACGAGGGGGAGATAATCGACGGTAAACTAGCCATGGAAAGAGCAGACATAGAACCGATCAGATTGAAGTCGAAGGAGGGGTTGGCACTGTTAAACGGCACACCGGTGATGACGGCTATCGGTGCTCTAGCCATCCATGATGCTAGGCAAGTGCTGAAAGCGGCTCAGATCGCCTCGGCTATGAGCTTAGAAGCTCTCAAAGGTACGTCCAAGGCCTTCGACGAACGCATTCATAAGGTAAGACCGCACCCCGGTCAATCCGCCTGTGCCCGTAATCTGCGCAATTTGATCAACAACAGTGAGATAATCGCGTCTCATACCGAGTGTGACAAAGTACAGGACCCCTACACCTTGAGGTGCATGCCCCAAGTATATGGTGCAGCCAGAGATACTTTGGACTATATTGAACGAGTGATCCTCATCGAGATGAATTCCGCAACGGACAACCCCCTGATATTCTCAGAAGGCGATGTGTTATCCGGTGGTAACTTTCACGGCCAACCAGTAGCCTTCGTCATGGATTTTCTGGGAATAGCCCTGGCTGAGGTGGGAAACATATCCGAGAGGACTACCGACAAGTTGATGTACGAGGTAGAGAGCGGGTTACCACCCTTCTTGACGACAGATCCAGGTTTGAACTCGGGGTTCATGATATCCCAGTACACAGCAGCTTCGTTAGTATCAGAGAACAAAGTATTGGCGCATCCGGCGAGCATCGATTCAATACCTACCTCGGCTGGGCAAGAGGACCATGTTAGTATGGGCACTATCGCCGCAAGACATGCGAGGGATATCATCCGCAATGTACAGTACGTGGTTGCCATAGAGACCCTTGCTGCCGCACAAGGTATTGAGTACAGAGATCTCGAACCCGGTGACGGCGTAAAAGCCGCTCATCAAGCTATAAGAAAATACGTTCCTCCTCTTGAAGGCGATAGGTCACTAAGCGACGATATCGAGTTGATGAAGGACATAATCGCATCCGGTGAACTCGTTTCTGTCGTGGAAGAGCAGATCGGCGAAATGCTTTAAAAAGTCCATCGAGATATCATTGTGAACGGGGGGTCTACAATATTGATACTCAACTCTCTCCGTAATACCAGCTAAATTATCTCGATACTTATGAAAAATTTATATGTGATATAGGGTATGGATAGAAATATGTCGGACGAACTGAGCCATCTGGAGAAGTGCACACTGCTGGCACTCCAAGAACTAGGAGGTGAAGCATCACCCTCTGAGATAAAAGATAAAGGGGATTTCGAACAAGAAGCCCAGGTTATGAACTCCATATCGTGGCTCAATTCTAAAGGTCTGGTGGAGGTTGATGAGAAGGTCACCCGATACTACTCACTTGCTAAGAAGAGTGTCGCTAGTAAGGAACTCCCCGAAAGGACCGCACTAAAATATATAAAGAAAGCAGGGGGGATGTGCAGCATCTCAGAGCTTAGCGAAAACAGTGGTCTAGGCGATAAGAGGACTGGGATCGCCATAGGGTGGCTAAAGAAAAAGGGTTGGGTTAACTTCGTCAAAGAAGGCGGCGATACATTTCTAGAGATGACTAAAAAAGGCAAAAAAGCACTTCGGGGTAAGGGTAAAGACGAAGAGCTTATACGGGAACTTGCAAAAGAAGGTGAGATGTCGGAAGGTGAACTTGATAAGTACGTGATAAAAAAACTCAAATCACGTAAAGAGCTGTTGAAAGAAGATCAAAAAGTGTTACGTACGGTAAAACTCACCCCCGAGGGCGATAAGATATTACAAAAAGGCATAGTGCTCAAACCCCAGATATCTCAGTTAACACCGGACATAATCCGTACCGAAGCATGGAGGGAAGCCGAGATACGACCTTACGATGTGAAGGCCTTTGCGCCCACCAAATACGGTGGTAAAAGACACCCCATGAAAAGAGAGATAGAAGTTGTAAGGCGGGTCTTTTTAGATATGGGATTCACCGAGATAAACTACGATTTTATCCAAAGTGCTTTTTGGAATTTCGATGCTCTTTTCTCACCCCAGGACCATCCTGCACGTGACCTTCAGGATACATTTTACCTTGAACGACCGGCGAAGTTGGAGATCGACGACGGAGTATCGGATAAGGTAAGAGCCATGCACGAGAACGGTGGGGACACACGCTCTTCAGGATGGGGGTACAAATGGAGTAAGGAAGAAGCGCGGCGGGCGGTGTTGAGAACACATACGACCGTTGCGACATTACGGTATCTCTCGGAGAACCCGAAGCCACCGGTGAAGGCCTTCGGGCTTGACTGGAATTTCCGTTCGGAAAAGAGCGATGCTACACACCTGTCACAGTTCATCCAGATCGAAGGGGTGGTCATGGAGGAGGGGGCGAACCTTAACATGCTAATCGGTTTGATGAAGGAATTTTATCGGAAGATGGGATTCGACGACGTAAAAGTAAGACCGTCTTACTTCCCGTTCACCGAGCCGAGTTTGGAAGTTTACGCCAAATACAAAGGCAAATTCCTGGAGATGGGCGGCGCCGGTATCTTCCGTGAAGAGGTCACCCGTCCGCATGACATCGAATGCCCGGTGCTGGCGTGGGGCCTGGGGCTGGAAAGATTGGTGATGCTGCGACTGGGCATCGACGATATACGGGACTGTTATACCGACGATCTTACGTTTTTGCGGGAATATCCGCTGTTGTAAATGATCGAATCTTTTTTACCAGTGATAGAGAACCCGCAACAGACCGCACATCGACTCCGACTAGAAAACAATTCATCGATCACATCTCCGATGAATGTTGCTAGATAATCATCCGGCAACCAATCGCGAATGTCGGGCGTAATCTCTTGAGCCTAACAGAACACTGATGGATACGGACGGACGCGACGATCGGTTGGGTACACGGGACAAGTGGAAAGAGTTCTATTCCACCCAGCGGAAGAAGTACGAGATCGATGAGTTCATGATGATCTGAGGTCGATCATCAAAGGTGATTCAAAAACAACAACCGCCGACCCTACACAAATATCTTTTTCAATCGCTAGGTGAAATCTTACTCAACATATCAACCTTCTTCCACACCCAAAAGATTATATCTTTGTGTTGCACTAGTAACACACATGACGACGAAAACAAAAACTCTCAACGTTAGAGTTACAGAAAATCAATATGACGAATTAGAAGAACTCGTCGAGAGGGGTGATTACACCTCTAAAGGAGAATTTATCCGTGACTTATTGAGAGAGAAATTTGATGGTTTTTCCGTTTACATCCATGAAAAGGCTGAAAAGGATAGAGAAAAACATATTTCACTCGAAGAATACGGAAAAACCAGAGGATTGGAATGAGTTATTCGGTATTTCTCCACCCGGATGTTGAAAAACATCTGGATTCACTTTCTGATAAGGAACGACGAAATTGCTATGACAGCTTAAAAAAATTAGTTGACGATCCCTTTAAACCACGTCCGAATTGTGACATAAAAAAGATGTCTGGTAAGAAAGCTTTCTACCGCTTAAGGATCGGCGACAACCGGTTTCTTTATGTTGTGAAGGACGATGAAATCCTTGTGGAAGAGGCTTTCAAAAGAGAGAAGGGGTATTGATAGGAAATATATGTCATATGGAGGTAACGAAGATATATCATTGAAATCTCACAGCAGAGATATCGTGTTTATGTTCGGGAAGCCCCTCGGCTCTGCCGAGTTCATCTAGTAACCTTCGAAGTACCCATGGCTGTCGTTCAACTGTAAAACCGTGACCTTTTCAAGAGATCAGCGAGAGATAACCATCAAACTTGGGTTAAGAACTTCTAAAATAATTGAGGAGACCCGAGGATACCATTTCCAGTTATTGTAACCTCTTCTACTAAAATAGCCCATAATCTCTTTCCATGAACCTGTGTCAAAAAAGAGCTCATAGCCAGACTTTCCTTTCTTCGTATTCGACACCGATATCTTTACAGGCATCCATCACCTTTTTCGCCCCCTCTTTTTCTATCAGTATCGCACCTTTTCCGATCTTCTCGCCGGGATACTCGTCCAAGACCCCTTTATAATTTGTACCTTTACCGTATAAAAAATAATGGAATTTCGCTTTTTCCTTGTTTTCAAGACCTCCGAGGTGATAGGATATGATTGAAAAGCTGTGTTCTTTGAAAACTTTTTGTGCCTCAAAACATAATGGATATTCAAGGAAGAGCATCTCTCCGTCGTGAAATGCAGATGATACCAGTGAATCGTTCTTTCCTTGTTTTATCTCTTCTACCGTCATATTAATAAATTGGACAACACGATCCGCGTCCGAAGAAAACACTAATTCTGTAAGATCGGAATGATCCATCTTTTTTTTGTTCTCGAAAATATTCAGTATGTCGATATCCGAGGTGCCGCCTTCTTCACCTCTTGCGAATGAACCGTAAACAAGAGAACATATCAGGCCATCGACCTTTTTGAGTTCGTCCACCAGACGTTTTGGTATCTTTCCTCCACCTGTTAACTCATATTTCATCATCACCACCTCAACTCTATATTCCATTCTTTTTCAAATTGCTCTATGAACATCTCCAGGAGCTCCAAAATCCTATCCATCTTTTCTCCATTCCCACCAAGATATCCAAGGTCGTTGTAAATGGAGAAAGCTTCCTGATAGACCGAAAACAATATGGGATGTTCTTTTTTACAGTATCTGAACTCCTGCGCATGGCTTTGCAGATGTCTATCGTATTTTTTGGCAGCATCCGCTTCCAGCATCTGGCCCATGGCCTTTACTGCTTCGTCGGCAACAACACTCCTTAGAAATTCTTCTTTTGCCAGGTCAACAGCTCTTATTTTTTCACTGAGTAATTCAAGATGTTTTTCGAATTTCATACTAACACGTTAGAAAAATTAGACTTTCTATTTAAGGTTTTCTAATGCGTTAGAAAGATTCGTATGTATCACCTTTTTACCGGGTATTACTGAATCCACACCCTTTTCAGAGCTGGCAAACGTGTTATCCGATGGATCAATAGTTGAGCGATGATGGATGCCAGAAAAAATTCTTAGCAGCAAACAAAGATCTTCTAGCACCGAAGATATACCCAATCCGTTCACAAGCATGATCTCCTCTCACCTGATCAGAGAACAATTGAAACTGGCGAAATACCGGACATAACTAAATATATCTATCTTTAATTGGTATAATCATGGATCGACCGTACGTTATACTCGGTGTATCCGCTTCGATCGACGGGCGGATCTCTCTTGGACCCAACAGAACACTGATGGATCTGGATGAAAGAGACGACGTATTGGGTACACGGGATGAGTGGGAAGAGTTCTATTCAAATCTTCAAAGGAAACACGACATCGACGTGTTCATGGAGGGTAGCAACATGCTGGTAAAGGAGAACGCAGAACTCCGGAAGCTGGAACCCTATCAGGGTGACGAAGATGAACTGTACCAGGACTATCTTCCCGAAGATATAGTAAAACGACAGGGGAGAACGGGATGGCTGGCAGTGGTGGATGGACGGGGAAGAGTACGGGGTGGTTACACCGGTGAAGAAGACAAACCCATGCTTCACCTGATATCCCATGGAGTACCTCCGGAATACCTTTATTTCCTACGAACTTCGGGTATACCCTATCTCATAGCCGGTGAAAAGAGAGTTGATCTGGAACTAGCTCTAAAAAAGATGAAAGATAAATTGAACGCCAGAGCGGTCCTCACCAGCTCAGGTGGCAAGCTTTCAGGCGCACTCCTCAAAAAAGGATTGCTGGACGAGATACATATACGGTTCAACCCCGTGATCATGGGAGGGTTCAAAACACCGATCCTCTTCGCCTCACCGGACCTTGAAGAAGGTGAATGGCCGACAGAACTCGTGTTCATGGAAGGAGAGCTCACGGAAACCGGTCATATATTTGTCAGGTACAAGGTGAAGCGGTGACTGCATGCTAGGGTATAAAGTGAAGTTATGACACGAAATGTTATATGTAATTTAACCTCCATAATTCACGTTGGATATCACAAAAATGCCCGGGAATGGATAGGATAATATAATAGTGGTTATAATTTTATGTGTCCCACCTCAATTTACTATGTCATTATACGTGTTCATCGTTTATATATGTTTTTTGGTAAGACATAAATCCAACCTTTCGTAATTTACGATCGGTAATATGGGATTTGCAGATGAATGGTACCTCCATCCTCTAACACCGGAATGGGAAAGAGAGATGGTGGCAGAAGGCATGGGTATAGAGAAAGAAAGAGCGAGAAGATTAGCTGAAAAGGGTGAACTACCAATCCAAGAAGTTGTACGCTGGTGCAGTGAGGGAAGGGAAAAAAGGAAGGTGGCAGATATATTTAACTTCGATGACAAAAAAGTATTGGAGGTGGGGTGCGGAAGGGGTTATTACACTCAGTTTTTAGCTGAAGAAAGTAAATCCGTTTGTGCTTTGGATAAGATGGCAGGTAATCGGATAAATCATATGTGGGAAGAGTTCAAAAATGTGATCGAAGGCAATAAAGTTTGGAATAAAGTTCTACCTGTTCAGGCAGATGCTAGAGGTATACCAGTTCCAGATAATGCCTTTGACCTAGCTACATGCGCGGCTTTCTTCAGGGACTTACACCCGCATAATATTCAAAAAGAAGTGATTGAAGAGATGGCTAGGGTAAGCAGAGGATTAAGGATAGCCGTCTATGTTGACAAAAATCTAGACAGAGCTCAGCAAAACTATTATAATCAATTAGCACTGAGAAAGGAAGCCCAGAAAGCACTGGATATCCCGGAAGAACATTTTAGTCATGTTCCCTTCGAACCTTCGGAGGTTAAGTCCTGGTTTGAGGGTATAGTTGATACAAGCAGATATGATTATTTCGATCCAGATCTTAAAGGTGAATGGGGGGGAAACGTTCAGTATTACATAGATGAACTGGATGATTCACATCCGGAGAAGGGAGAATTAGCAGACGGTTTAGAAAAGTTGAATAAATATATCGATAAATACGGGTGTAAAAGACCTACGATAATGCTGATATGGGCCTGAGAGATATACTAAAAACACGATGATGAGAAGTTAGTCATCACCCCATACAAAGCAAAAAAGAAAGATGCCGATGGGATTAAATCGACGAACCGGTGCATCGATACTCAATCTTTAATCGGCAGTACTTTGTTGACTACAATATCGATCTATTGAACCAGCTTTTTTATAGATCCTTTGTCCAAAGATAGTATCCTAAGGTTTACCCGGATATTGATGATGCCCAATCTGTTGATATCTCCGTTTACGTAGATGACGAATCTGTCTTCGGACACCAACTTTACACTATCATGTCTCTCGAATAATCTGTCATATCTGTCGTAGCTGGATCTTTCCACAAGATACCAATCCATGGATAATTTATCCCGTATGTAGGAAACCGTGTTATCTATATTTGGTTGTAGATATTCTTGTACCATATCGGAAGACATGGGTATTTAGATCGTCCACGAAATAGAGGAGCGGTACGGTCGATTTAATAAATATAATGTAAGAGGTATCACGCCAAAAGCCGCCGTGGTGAGTACCTCGTCAAACTTCGAAGGGTTCACTATGTTGAAGGATGGATATAAAAAATGTAGTGTGATGACCATCAACGCAAAAAATATCAGCGAAACCTTGAAGCTGTGAAGATAGAGATCACCTGTATATACTCTTTCTACTTTTTTTACTGTCATGGACCATCTCAAGATATACACATATGTATATAATCTTATATGTGTTTATCTATTCGTGAGGGCTAAGACCTCTTCCGAAAGGGAGGGGAGGATTCACTCTTTGTAAGATGTGTATACGAAGATATCCAAAAATTTACTAACCCTTTATACGCATAGACAGAAAGCGTAGAGAGGGATGAACTTCACTTCCACGCCATCGATAATCCTAGAGTCATATGTGTCTTCAGTTATCAGGTATGGTTTGAAACCGGTTATTTTGGCAGCCTCTACCAGGTTATCCACATCATTTTTACCGTATTTGATCTCCAGCAGTAGACCATTTTTCGGTAGAACTATATCGACCTCGGGATCCTGGAAATAGAAAGGAGTTTCTAATCGCTTGGCATGGTTGAAGGCTATGGTTTCCGCTTTGAGACCAACCTTACTTGGATATATTCTATTGTACGCATGATCTTCGATGTAAATCTTTGGATTTTTTCTTATGGATTTGTGCTCGGATTTTGCGTAGGGTCTGCTCCGCTGGATCAGATAAGAATCTTCCAAGTAGCCCATGTATTTCTTCACCGTCCGGAAATCCGAGTCCAGGCTGTTGGAGATATGATTATAACTCATCCTCTGTCCCGTATGTGTGGCTAGAAGAAGAAATATATCTTTGAGAATGGAACTCCGACCCACGTTGAATAGTTCCACCATATCTCTGAAGAAAACTAAGTCCAAATTTTCGTCTAGATCCTCGAGAGGTCTTTTGGAACTGTAGAGCTCCGGAAACCCGCCTTTCTCGAAGTAATCCCTGAACTTTATCGCTATCTTCCTTTCAGGAAGTTTGACCCGATCAAGCTCCAACTTATCCTGTTCGATTCCATAGTACCGCAGGTATTCTCTGAATGAAAAAGGGTACAATCTTATGGGAGAGAACCTGCCTACGAGACTTTCTCCTGCACCTTTTACTACGTTAGATGCCGAGGAGCCCGTCACCGTGAAGTCTATTTGTTTATAATGATCTTTGAAGAGTTTTACATGGTTACTCCAAGTTTCCGTATTATGTACTTCGTCTAAAAAAAAGTGCACCGGGCCGTTTAGGTCCGATACGGGTTCACCCAATATATCTTCACAGAATGTTTCTACTATCAAATTCACATCTATCTGTCTTATGTCGAAGGAAAAATAACAGGTCCTCTTCCAGCCTATATCCCGGGCCCTTTGCTCCAGATACTGGAAAAGTAAGGTGGTTTTTCCTACACGTCGTTGACCGATTATCCCCGCAGTCCTTTCTATATCCTCTAATTTTTTTAGTGATTCTCTCTGTATTATATGCTCTTCGTATCCTATCTCTTCCTTGATCCACTGAGGGTTGAGATCACGTAGAAGTTTTATTATATCCTGTTTTTCCATGAGTATGTTATGTAGCAACTACATAATAAAGTTTGTTATATTTGTGTAGCGATTACATAGTATAAATGTGAATACTGTGTAACGGCTACAGTGTTTTCCTTCGATGGCCTAAACAGTGGGCTGATAAAACAACTCTGAAGACTATATTATCTGGCAAGAAATACACGGAACAACAGAGTGCACCTAACCTACAACGGCGCAATCTTCATATATGCAGCTTCACCTTCTACCAAACATGTCCCTTAGATTGTACAATTCACTGACCAACAGTAAGGAAGAATTCGTTCCATTGGAAGAAGATACTGTACGTATATATTCCTGTGGACAGACCATCTACGAGGATATGCACGTGGGAAACGCCAAGACCTATGGGGCATGGGACATACTCAATCGATATCTCACATGGAAGGGTTACGAGGTATTTCATGTGATGAACGTCACCGACGTGGGACACCTCACCGACGATGCCGACCAGGGAGAGGACAAGGTGGAGAAGGCTGCAAAAGAAAAGAACCTGGAGCCCATGGAACTGGTTACACGACAGGTAAGACGGTGGTACCGCGAGATGGACGCCCTCAACATGAAGATGCACAACGTCAATCCCCGGGCAACGGGTCACATGGTGGAGATGATAGAAGCGGTGAAGTCCATCATCGAGAACGGTTATGCATATGAGAGCAATGGAACCGTGTACTTTGACGTTCCTAAGTTTGCCGAAGACCACGGATATCCCATCCTCGGCAAAAGGACCGTAGATTCACTGGAAGTCGGTGCCGGAGGACGGATATCGGAAGACGAATTATCGGAAAAGCGATCGCCCAACGATTTCGCCCTCTGGATAAAAGCGGAGCCGGAGCACTTGATGAAATGGCCGTCGCCCTGGAGTTTGGGGTATCCGGGATGGCATCTGGAGTGCAGTGTCATGGGCAATAAGTACCTGGGAGAGATATTCGATATCCATACCGGTGGAGAAGACCACATTTTTCCACACCATCCCAACGAAAGAGCCCAGAGCATCGCCATGAAGGACTTGGAAGAAGAGCCCGTCAAGTACTGGCTACATTCAAGATTCATCACGGTCAACGGAGAGAAGATGAGCAAGAGCAAGGGATATTTCTACACGGTGGAAGATCTACTCAAAGGATACGAACCCGCTGTTATACGCATGTTCTTCGCCAGCATACACTACCGTTCCCAGAGCGGCTTCAGCCCTGATGCGTTGGGCGAAGCAAAAAAGAGATTGGAACGATTCCGGAACACACTTCGTCTTGTGAGCAACGCAGAAGGCGGCGATAAAAAATCCTTGGAAGATAGTATCGAATGGATAAACAATGAGTTCGAAGATGCCATGGACGACGACATGAACACCCCTCTTGCCATGAGCAAACTACTCGAGTTCTCCGGTGAGGTCAACAAAAATCCGGATAACAGTAAAAAGGTACTGGAAAAAGCGGCAGATACCCTCAAAGAACTGCTTGGCGTACTGGGAATACCGCTGGAACAGGAGGAAGATACCGTTGTTGACGGAAGCAGCTACATAGACTTGCTGCTGGAGATACGGGAAAAACTCAGGGCAAAGAAGGAGTTCGACACAGCGGACTACATACGGGGGGAACTGACAAAAAGGGACGTCGTGGTCGAGGATTCACCGGAAGGCGCGCGTTGGCGTATTAAATGAGGTACTGAATTCATTTAGTATTTTTGGTGTCCCGGAGTATACCCGGGGTTTGATCTCATTTATCGTGTAAAAATATATGAGCACTCTGTTAACAGTGATGAATCATGAACCCACGAAGATAGTCTACATTCACTCACCCCTCCCCCTTTGTGCTTATTATACTACGGAGTGGAACATTGATATCCTATGGATATGGACTACCCGTTGAGTTTGGGAGATATAAGGGTATTCCGAACCCGAAGACACCATCCGGTGAGTACTCTAGCCGTCAGATTAGCCGGAGAAACGCCCTTCGGTGCCGTGATCGTGGACGGGACCGCAACCGTAGACCCCTACTGGATGGTGAGAGTGTGCAAAAAACACGGATTCAACGAGAAGGTCGTTCTCGAAAAGGTGCGGATAGCCCGGGGATTTACCGCTTATCAGATGAAAGATTTGATATGTAAAGCAGATAAAATCATAAAGGAAAACACAGACATTCGCTTTTTGGGTGTGATCGGTCTCAGCGAACGTTTCGCCGACGATGATCTCGGGATCGAGGAAGGTATCTGGCTCCGCTCTCAAACCGTGGAACACATACGACTATTGGTCGGGGAATGCCGGTTGTACTGTACGGTGGCAGACACCGAACCTAATTTATTCACCAAAAGATACGGAGGTGATATACATGGGAAAGAGTGTGCCCACGTTTAGGCAGGAGCTCGACAAGATAATATCCGAGTGGGGTAAATTTCGAAGGGCCCTCAGAGGGGAGGAAAGGGAAGAATTCGACGAATTGATGCTGAGGGCGAAGAAACATGTTTCCGCGGCCCAGTACCAGGCAAATCCGGATCCCATGGAATCGGTATTCATATCGATCTTATTGGAACACGAGATGGAGATAGCAAGGCTCAAGCGGAGGTTAAAGGATGAGGGGTTGGATACTTGACATCTATCCGGATCTGAACAAGGGCAAGATGGTGATCTGGTTCAAAACGAATAAGCAGTGCTACAAGATAACCCAAGAGTATGAGACGCCATTTTACGTAAGAGCCCTTGACGGCGATTACCGGGAGATAGTCCATGCATACGATGACATAGGTTTCGAAACGAGCATGGAGACCAGAAAAATTGATATGCTGGATGGTGTCGAAAAAAAATTGATGAAGGTGTCACCGGGAATGGTTTTCGACCCCAGAAAACACATAAATGCCTTGGAATTCTTCAACGGACATAGAGGATACGAATTCTACAACGTTGACATACCCCTGGACCTCCGCTTTCTGACTGACAGGGGCATAATGCCATCCTCATTGGTAGATATGGAGAGAGAATGGAAAGACCTAGGTTACGAGGAAAATGTGCATTACACGACGCCACCCCTGAAAACAATTTCACTCGATATCGATTCTTGCGGTCTACCGAAAGATACCGACACGTTGAAGGCTGTTTCTACAAACCATAAAAATATAGAGGGGGACGAAGGTTATATACTCCGCGAACTGAACAGATCGATCCGGAGAATTGACCCGGACGTTATAATCACCTCAGGGGGTGATTCATTCGTACTGCCTTACCTCTTTCACCGGGCGGAACTTAACTCCGTTGAACTAACGCTTGGCCGGGAAAAGACAAGATTTTACCCCAAAAACGGTAGGTCATATCATTCATATGGCAGGGTATTGTACAGACCTCCGGCACATCTGCTAAAGGGCAGGATACATATAGATTCCCGGAGTTCCTTCATGTACAGGGCCGGGGGACTTGAAGGGTTGATCGAGATATCTCGACTATCGAAGATACCCCTTCAACGCTTGTCACGGCGATCTCCGGGGGCAGCCATAGATGCCATGGAATTGATACAGGTTATCAAAGAAGGATATCTCATACCATGGAAGAAAAACTTCACCGAGCGGTTTAAGTCCGCTAGACATTTACTTCTTTCAGATAGGGGGGGATACATCTTCGAGCCACGTATAGGCATACACGAGGATGTATTGAAGTTCGATTTCGCTAGCATGTATCCCTCCATAATCGACCGTTACAACCTCTCTCCGGAAACCCTAAACGACGACGGTTCCGGTCATCACAATGTTCCGGAGCTCGAATATAGTGTGTGCAGTAGTAGGCGCGGAGTAATACCTACCGTTGTTGCGCCTGTGATACGGCGAAGACAGCATTACAAGAGTATTTCTAACGGCGAAGATAAATTCAGCCAGCGTGCGGACTGCCTCAAATGGTTGCTGGTCACCTGTTTCGGATATACGGGGTACAAAAAAGCAAGACTCGGTAGTATAGAAGTACACGAGAGCATAACCGCCTACGGTAGGGATATATTGCTAGAAGCCGCCGAGATCGCTCAAGAGATCGGATATGAAGTATTGCACGGTATAGTAGATTCCTTATGGTTGAAGGGTAGAGAAACGGATATAAAAAAATTGATACAAAGGGTGAACTTCGAAACAGGGATAGAACTTGAGTGGGAAGGTAAGTATCGATGGCTCATCTTTCTTGCCTCCAAAACAAACCCCGGCGTAGGCGTCCCAAACCGTTATTTCGGTAAACTAAACGATCAAATAGAAGCTAAGGGTGTTTATCTGAGGAGACAGGATACCCCAGCCCTTTTTAAAGATGTGCAGAAAAAGATACTGGAAGAGATGGTTAAAGCCGATGCCGCGGATGAGTTAAAGGAAAGTATACCGAAATGTCTTGAGATCGTAAAGGACGCCTGGATAAGATTAAAACGCGGCAAGGTAACGTGTGAAAAATTGTACTTCACTAAGACCGTAGGTAAAAAGGTTGATGATTACAAACATATGACGGAAACAAAGGCTGCACTTATACAATATGCGGATATGGTGATCGATATAAACCCCGGCCAGAAGGTAAGATACATAGTCACCTGTGGACACAGTGATGACTATCGACAAAAGGTTGCGGTAGAAGGTAAGGAAGCTGATCACTATGACAAGGAGTACTACACAGATTATCTTTACAGAACCGCCGGAGAGCTGCTGGAGCCCTTTGGCTATCCGGAAGAGGTACTGGAAAAAAAGATGGTATCATTACGATAACTAGGCACGACCCCTGGATTCTCCCCTTACGATACCGGAGGCGACTATATGACTTATACGGATAGGTTCGGGAAGACGGCCCCTTACAGTAAAAAGCTTTAGAAGCCTGCCTGCCTCTTGGGGATCCATCCCCTCTACCTGGATAAATACTGGCTTGTGCTCGGTGGAAATACTATGTACCTCACCGCTTTTGATCGTCCGTATCCGTTCCCTCCAATCGGTTAGATGGGATTTCATCGCCTCTTCGATAGAATTCATATCCGGCTCCTCACGGGATACGCTCACCACGGGTATGCTCGTTTGAATCGATAATTCCTTTAGATCCACGAGGTTGAAGCCACCCAGGGCCGCCCCGTCGGTAAATATAACTCGTATCTGCTCGGCGAATCTCGATCCATTGATCAAACTTATCAATTTTTCCGTAGCCTCGGTACCGTCTACCTCGACCTCGGTTGAAAGTACACCCTCAAGATAGTTGGGTGCCCTTACCAAGCTGCCAACTACAAGAACGTTCTCATCTGTAAATTCAAAAGGGGCATCGTCTATACCTAGGGCCCTTATCATGGTTTTCATAAATTTCACCGATTTCTGATCACAGAAGTCCAAGGTCTCCAGTTACCTTATCAATAACGTCGTTGGGGCCCGGACCGATACCGAGACATGTTCTAGTACCCGGTAGCACCTCGGTCAGACCGGCATCAGAAACAATAGATGTAACCAGTCCGTTCTTATCGGCTACCTCCTTCAGAAAATCCATATGGGCCTCATCGTCACACTTTAACACTACCTTTTTCTGGCCTTCGCGATACCACTCCTTGAAATATTTGTTCTTTTTTTTGCTCGTCAAGGCGCAGGTAACTGCGGCGTGACAGGCTTGTACTGCCATCTTACCGACGGAGAGTTTAAGATCCTTCCTGATCACAAGTACCATCTTGTGCTCAAAATTCATACAAAATACCTCAGTAAATCTCCTCAGACCTTCGTTTCTCAAGTTTTCGCAATCTGTCGTCAACTTCCTTGAGCTCTTCTTCGATCATCTCCCTTTGCCTGCTGTAATGCTCCCGAATACTCCTTGCCTGAGATCTGCTCTTTTCCCTAGCCTCCTTTAACTTATGTTTGAGCTGCTGACGTTGTCGTGCTAGTTTCTGCATCTCTTGCAGTATAGCTTTATCGTCCTTATAGTCGAATCCTTCAGGTGCGGGTTCCGATGGAGAAGGTCTATCCAAAGCAGGGTGGATCCAGCCCATCCACTGATATGCACCTTTATACCAGCCTATGACAAAGAATATTACAGTGAGTGAGATCAGCATAGCCCAGATATTAGTACCTACGAAATGCCCCATCTCGCCTTCCACAGGGAGAGAGCCAAGAAAAAAACCCACAAGTATCACCGTAACGATGCTCATACCCATACCCAGTGTCACTCTGTAAAGCATATCGAATTCTTTGTCAAGTTCACCGCTCCTTGGAAAAAGTGCATTTACCATGGTGAACCCGGGCAGGAAGAAGATGAATAGCAGGCCGAATATCAGGTTGAGTATCATCGTATCAGCGTCATACGTGTATCCATAAATAGTTTTTTCGTCTATTCTCGCTTATCGAACTCATCGTAGATCTCACCGAGGAGCTCTTCTAAAATATCTTCAAGGGTTATCAGACCATCGAATTTTCCGTGTTCGTCCAGAACAATCGCCATGTGTATACGTTGTTTTTTCATCCGGTGAAACACATCCGTTATCTCTTCACCGTTCCTAACGAACCGAGGCACCTCCCGAGCGTACTCACCCATGGTCCCCATCTCTTCACCGAGTAGATCTTTACTGTAAAGAATGCCGATAATTTTTTCGGTACCGTGCTCGGCAACGGGTATCCTAGTGAACCCGTGCTCTTTGATGAATTCAACACCTTCATAGTGACTTATCTCCGAATCTAAAACAAAACTATCTTCCTTAGGCACCTTTACCGATCTTATCTTTAAATCTCCAAACCAAAACACATTGTGAAGTATATCTTTTTCTACCTCCTTGATTACACCCTCGTCTTCCAATACCGAGGCAAGGTCCCTTATATCCGATTCTGTGATGTGCATCTTTTCGTCCTTTGTCTCACCGCCGAGAAGACGTATAATATGATCAGATATCCAGCTCAAGAGGTCGATGAGTGGGCAGCAAACGATCGACATGTAGTATATGAAGGGGGCACTCTTAACGCTAAGCCCTCGCTTGTTTTTTATGGCAAAACCCTTTGGCGTTATTTCACTGAATACCAGTATCAAAATTGTGAGGATGCCGACCGCGATGGAAATACCGATGTGGCCTAAAGAATCGTATGCGATCTTTGTCGCGATAGCAGAAGCGCTTATATTAACGAGATTGTTTCCGACCAGTATGGTGATTATGGTACTGTCCATATCAGATTTGAGTTTGATTATTATGTCGACCCTTTTCTCGCCTTCCAATTTAAGGTTGGCTATGTCAACCTTGTTCAAAGCGGTCAATGCGGTTTCAGATCCTGAGAACCATGCACTAAGGTATAACAATACAACTAGAATAAAGAGATACACTGCCAGTATCAGGGGTTCCATCTTTTAACCACACATCCTGGAAAGAATTTCTTTCATGTAGTTTTCACTGAAAGAGATATACGGCATATATTAAAGTTTATTGAGGATTTTTTCAAGATATAGTTTACTTTCTATAAGACTATCTATGCTTCTGCACTCGATAACATAATTTCCTTTGTATCGGTATAATTTTTTCATCAGCGATCCAAATGGAATATCCCCTGTCCCTAGTGTGCAGTGTTCATCTCGTTCCCCCACGTTATCGTGGAGATGAAGATTGACCGGCACTACATCCATATCTAAAAATTGATCCAATAGACCGCTGGTGTATGCATGTCCGACATCCAAACAGAAAGAGAGTTTGGAAGAGTGTATAAATTCCTGTATCTCGTCAGGGGTGACGCCCATAGTAACATCGAGATTGGGCATGTTTTCAAGAGCGCAAGTTACACCGTATTCTTCTGCGAGGGTCGATAACTGCTTCAAAGATTTGTGGGCTCTAGCTTTTGCTCCGTCCCAAAATCTACCTATGGGGGAGTATATCCCAGGATGAACCGTTACCATGTGTGCGCCCAGCATCGAAGCCAATTTAAATGAGTGTTCTATTTCCGTGATCGATGCTTCCACCATCCTTGGATTCATAGATGCTATATTTATATCGTTAAAGGGTGCGTGGATTTGAATATGCATATCCGTTGTGCTAATAATCTCCCGGATATGCTCCCGTTTATCCCATCCGTGTTCATTCTCTGCGAGAAATTCCCACCCTTTAAAATGCGGTTGTATCATTTCAAAAACATCATCAAAGGACTTTAAGCAGTAAAGTGGATTTGAGGCGAGTATCATCTGTAGGACCTCTTTTTTGTCAATTCCTTTATCAAAGATTCTATCGTATCACAAGTAATAGTCACCCGAATCAACCCCAGGGGTTGTTCAACTATGGAGAAGTTGATCTTTCCGTTACACGTGGCCTGTTTCGACAAGGCAAAGGTGCATGTATCCGACTCCGTTTTTCTTAGAAGATGTTCTTGAGCTGTATCCCTTATCTTCATATCGTCAAGTATCTCAGCAAAGGTTTCGAGAGAATTCGATTCGCCGACTAATTCGTCGTTCACAATATGCCACTCGGTTTCGGGAAAAATTTCTTCTAGGCAGTATCTTACGACCTTTTCACGTTCCGTGGGATAGATACGGGTCTTTATCTTTACATCGTAATCGAAGTAATCGAAGTATCTGATATACATGTTTTTGAACAAGACTAGTAAGGATATAAAAACCTTGTTTTGTTCCAGGAGAAAGATTAATTAAAGTATCCGTGTACTTAACATCCACTATCCTATTCGCAAACGGGCTCATAGTCTAGTTGGTTATGACGTCGCCTTCACACGGCGGAGATCGCCGGTTCGAATCCGGCTGAGCCCACTAATGTTTCATTAGTTGGCTTACGAGAATCCGATAGAATTGTTGTTGAGCCCACTAAACTATTGGTTCGTAATCTGTTTAGATAGAGCTTTTAGTTTATTTCCCCGTATATCCGTAGTTCAATTCTCGCCAATGCCTCTCACATATATACACGTTGAGTGCCTAATTTTTACGATCATATTTCTTCGATTTCTAGTTCCTCTCTAAATGATACATTACCTTTCAATTCAATAGTTTCCACCTTAATAAATTTGAAAAAAAGAAGAATTCCAACTACCAAAAAAATAAAAATATATCAAAAAATAGCCTAAGACCGTGAAAGAGATAGCAAGGTATCTTGAAATACGCTTGTCGAAAAAGTTTGGGGGCTTATACCAAGGGTTTTTAAGAGGTATCATTTTCTAACCCTGGTGGCGTGCGCGATTACTACCCTTAGTCACTCGAGGGTAACGTCGCTACATCTATTAAACACGTCGATAAAGGTGAAATAAATTTTAGTTTTACCGGGTTTTTTGACCACCAGTCACCGTTCGGTAGTCAAAACAAATTCTAACAACTCACAAAACAGGTTTTGTTCGTTCCGCTACACTATATACTGGTGGATCGTAGAGATTTCAGAAAAATCGCTACGAGAGGAGGAAGAGGAGCTTCCTGTGGAATTCTTGCTTTAAAAAAAGAAAATGGTTTTGGTGTATTACCAGTGATCTAGGAGAAGGTCCTCTAATTCTTTTATATTTTCTTTCTTTTGCTTCTCTAATTTTTTCCAAAGGTTTAGGCACTTATCACAATGCTGTGCGTCGTCTTTGTAGTGCTTCTTTATCTCGTACAGACTTGTGCTTTCCTCTACCAATTGCCTCATAATGTCGTATACTTCGTCTTTCAACATGCCATATCTCCAGGTTATAGTAGTTACTGATGACATTTATACCTTTTGGAGATGACTATCCGATAAACTTAATAAAGATATATATCTCTATAGAGTCCGTATGAAAAGGGTAAAAGCAGTTCTGGTGATGATTGCCATCGCCATGTCCACCCTAGGCTGTACGAGTCCGCCGAAACCTCCTGCATCAGACATCCCCATAGTTGTAATAGATTATAATGGTACCGTAGAAAATCATACAATACTATACATACATGGATTAGTAGAAACGCGGTATGACAATATAAGATTAATTATAAACGAAAAAGAATTGGTTCATAACAACTCTTTCTCTCTGGAATACCATACTAACTTAGAATATTTTAACCTGGAGATAAAGATTTGGTTAGATAATAACTTTTATTACCACAATGCCTCTTACCGTCTAATATTGACAGAAAATATTGTTTATGAAGTGTCATACCATGACGAAACTACGACCGATATAAGATATATAGACCTTCCATTTGGAGAGAGGTTGACAAAGGCGGTGATGGACAGAGATGGGTAAGAGGATACCTATATCCCTAATGTTACTTGGGTTCATCATTTTAATTTTAGGGGTGTTTGCCATCGGGATCATCACAGGCTACTTTCCTATACAGGACATATTCATCGATTTTTACATTTTCATCTTTGCCCTCGTATTAATTTCCATACTCGGAATAATAGGTGCGGCTTTTCTGGGTATATACATATCACATCGTGTATTTTCATCACAGGATTTCAGCACCTTCGAAGAAGAAATGTTGAAAATGAAGACCGATATAGATTATATTCGGGAAAAAATCGATGACCTTACGGAAGATGATTCAGACTAGTCTTTCAGGGCATAATTCTCTCCTTGAACAATGCCTACATTTACCCTCTCGCTTATGATTTCTGTGAACCTCCTCCGTTTTCATTATTTCTCTCATGTCTTTCAATTTACCTATGAGAAGATCTTTTAGTGATTCATCATATTCTATTTCGAACTCCGTTCCACTGTATTTTACTATTCCGTGGGGTGGGGCAGTACCATGCATCTCTTCCAATAACAGACAGTACGCAACGATCTGAAGTATATGCGAAAAAAAAGGACCCTTGGGTACACGACCAGTCTTCACCTCCACAGGTATATTCTCACCATCGATCTCTAATATGTAATCCGGACGACCCCGCAGATGGTATTTTTCGGATATCAGCATCGGAGGTGTTTTTTTAGCCGCGTCCACATATTTGACCTCTCCCTCCATGACCTCCAACAATCGTCTCTTTTCTCTTGCCTCTTTGGTAAGTGCGAGACTATGTTTCAACCAATAACTGGCACCGATCAGCCAGGATAATGATAATATCTGAGCGACCCGAGCGAACATATCATCAGATAGTGGAAGGGTTAGGCTATACACACCCAAGATTGTTGCAACCATTGCAAAGATCAATATAATCTGCTCAAGGGTAAAACGATCAGTCCAAATTATCTTACTTTCACTTACATACAGAAAAAAAACAGCTGCTAATAGCCATATCAGAGAAAGGACTATGAATATCTCATTCAGTAGTTCTTCTGTTCTTATAAAAGTAAGTCCTAAAAGAGATACCAAAGAGGCTGCTATTGCCAGCCATAATATCAAGTTCTCTAACCTATGAGATTTTTCTTCCTTATCTTTTACATCTTTAAGTTTCTCGCCTATTTCCTGATGATCCCTAGTCCCTTTCTTTAACACCTCTGATGATACATCTTTGCCCCTACTCAACCACCAACTAAGTGGACAGTATCCGAATTTTTCTACGTCACTTGCCGATATCCATTCCTCGCTCATGTATGTTCCGTACTATCCCTTAATAGGTAATTAATTTTTGGCTGTACATCGATCAAAACATGTTTCAAGTTCTGAAGGCGAGAAAACTCCATTTTCAGTGATGAAACCGGTTATGTAAGACGCAGGAGTAACATCAAAAGCCGGATTCTTTGCTGATGAACCTATGGGATGGCAGTGTGTTCCTTCCATATCCAACACTTCAGAAGGATCTCTCTCTTCTATTGGAATGTCCATGCCGGTTGGGGTGGTAGGATCGAAGGTCGTCACAGGGGCTGCAACATAGAATGGTATATCGTTCTCCTTTGCAACCACCGCCTTCTCGTATGTTCCGATTTTATTGGCTATATCTCCGTTGGCGGCTATACGATCCGTTCCCACTATCACTATATCTATATCCCCCCTTAGCATATAATGCCCTGCCGCATTATCAGCGATTATAGCATATGGTATGTCCTCGTTGTCCAATTCCCAGGCAGTAAGCCGCATCCCCTGCAATCGCGGTCGTGTCTCATCAACAAAGACGAATACCTTTCGTCGTATATGGTGTGCAGCCCTTATGGGTGCAAGTGCAGTCCCGTGGTCAACGGTAGCGAGAGCCCCTGCGTTGCAGTGGGTAAGTATCTTGGTCCCGTTCGGGATGAGAGGGACTCCATGTTCACCTATAGCTTTGCATTTATTTACCACTGAATCGGCGTATTCTTCGGCGATAAAAACAGGGTCTTTATCCACATTTTTTACCATGTAATCCACTGCAAAAAATAAATCGTAAGCTGTAGGTCTTGCCGATTTGATAACGTCTGATGCCTCTTCTATATCAACTCCCTTGATAGCCGCCTGCGCCATACCATAGGCAGCTATAACACCTATTGCAGGTGCGCCTCGTATCATCATATCTTTTATCGATCTACAAACTTCGTGGTGGTCATTTGCAGTGAAAAACCTTAGTTCACCCGGGAGATGTCTCTGGTCTATCATACAGACCTTGTCTCCTTCCATCCAAACCGCTCGCATATCTTTTATTCCGTCTTTCGTTTTGACCTTCATTTTATCACACCGTAGATGTGTATGCATCCCATAATCTGGGAACGGTATCCATCTCTTTGATCTTTTCGGGATGAACCCAGCGATAGTCTGTGTTCTCCCAGTTAAGTTCAACATCTTTATCCCATTTAAGGTCCAAAAGGAATGGATTTATCTCCAATATCACGCCCGCATAACGTACGAAAAGAGGTTGACTTTGTTCAGCAAGTGTGCCTGTGAGACCGGTTTCCTCGAGTATCTCTTTGTGTACTTGCTCCAAAAGGTCGTCTTCTTCAAGATAACCGGATATAGCTGACCATTTACCCTGGTAACTCCCTACATCATCTCCACGTTTAACGAGTAATATCTTCCCGTTCTTTCGAAGAAAAGCTGTAACCACTGACCGCCGCTCGACTTCCAAAAGTTCGACTGTCCCTTTTTCCCCGTTTATAAACAGTCGATCGCCGTTTTCTATCAACTCGATGTCCACATCATCGACCAGCGGGATATCTGATATTATGGCACCCACGGCCACGATAGTCTCTGTTCGTTTGTTAACTATGGCAGATGGTGCATGGCCGTTCTTTTTCAGTTGATATATGACGTAAGAACCGACGGTACTCCCCCTACCACCGGGAAATACCAGTATGCAATCTGAGATATCGGAGCCCTCTTGATGCAATCTTCCTGTGGCAGGGTCAACATCTCCGAGGAAAGATATCCTCTTTCTAACTTTCAAAACGTTTCCTTCTGCAGTGCCTCCGGATACACCTCTGCCTTCTAGTATCACGCTACCAACTCCAATAGACTTTCCAGGTCCGCATAAATCACCTTTTGTCCAGCTAATTTTGGTAGATATTCAACGGCCTTGCCCGAATCCGTAGCAACGACATCATAAATACCTTCTAGTGGGCTCACCACCATGCATGTATCGGCAATGACCTTTCCATATCTCGCGATGATCTCAACGGCTTGGAGTGAATGCTCTTTTACCCACCTGCTTGTATATACTCTTAATTCAGGCCCACCCTTAGGTTTTCTTTGATCCAGATAATCAGCAATACGTTCCAGCTCAGGAGATGATAGATGAGGGCATCCGATAACTATCGCTTCAGGTTTTTTATCAAAGGTCAATCGTTCCTTTAATTCGCGTATATCTTCACGGGTGACATCCACCTTTTCCACTCCCTTAATCGAAAAATCATCTGCCTCCGGGGTCACACCTTCTACATGGTATAGAGCCACTGCACCGGTAGCGGCCATGGCGGCCCCTAGTGATTTCATCCCGTCTTCATCTATCTTCATGGTTCTGAAAAGAGGAATTCGTCTGCCTACCTGGTTACCCACATGATAACCGAGCAGTGCCGGAGGTATACCGTCCTCTACGTTATAGACCACCTCAGGAACTCTATTTTCCTTCAGATGGAGCCCGTAATACGGCGTTTTTCCGATTATCGCGGCCATAAGGGCTGAGGGACCACCTTCCCGATTAGTTCTCGCTCCAAGTACGGAATTGGCAAAGGATACTGCTGAACTTTCACTCCATGCAAGATGGTCGCCCCGTTGAGGTCTATTTCCCACAATATACGGTGTACATGTACAGGAAGTCTCTATGCCCATCCTGTTGTAGGCGTCAACAAGTCGGAGTTGCTTTTCCCTGAACTCCGGATCTTCAAATGCATTGTCCAATAGATCCATACCGGCCGGGTTGAGTGTGGATTTGACTAACACTCTTGCCTTTTTAGAAAAATCCTCTATGAATTCAAGACCCGCATCACCCATGGTCTTGTAGGACACACCAGCTATCTGGGCCGATACTATGGGTATGAGCTTCTCGGCGTCGTTTATCTCACCTAAAGCCACGAGTAGTTTCATCGCCTTTGCTGGACCTTCACCCTCTTCACCGTCCAATATCCGCTCTTCTTCCCTGGTAAGATACATTATATCCTTGGCCCCTGTAGTGCCGCAGGCCGGACTTGAACCGGCGACATCCACGTCTTCAGCGTGGCACTCTCCCAACTGAGTTACTGCGGCTTGAGAGAACAGTCCAAAGACTAATACGATTTTAAGTTTTTGGGAGGACGGGGGGGCAGATCGACTTAGAATCGGTTGAACAGAGGTATGGAAGATCTGTTTTCGGTTAAATTGCCTATAAAGTCCCTGAGAGATATATCGTCCATCTCGCTGCATAGCGCTTCGATAGTTTCTTTGTCCATACCTTCTTTTTTCATGGTTTTTCTAAATATCCTTCTTCTTTTCTTGGACTTTCTTTTCAAGGCTAAATAGAGCCATGCTACCTTCAGTATTAAAGGGGTTGAAAGGAGGATGAATGTCGCTATGACCTTTACTGCAGACATAACATCACTATCCTCCTCCATCGTATCACTCCCAGTCGTCCTTGTCCATCTTTTTCTTGATCTTGGCCTTTATCTTCTCGCCGAGTTCGTCACCGAGATCGCCTGAACCTCCTTCATTACCAAAGGGGCCCATGCCGGACAGTGCTTCCCGTACCAGACTGGTCACATCACGACCCTTCATGAAATCCCGGGTCAGCTGGTAGGCCTGCTCCTTTTCCATACCGGCATCCACCAATTCTTTGTAGAATTTGGCGGTGTTCTTGGCTAAATTCTCGCTGTTCTCCGCGTTGTAAACGGCTTCGATTATCCCCGATATCAGGGACGGAACCGTTTCGTTCAACGTCTTCATCACTTCTTTCAGTTCCTTTATATCTTCAATGTCGTCCATTTTTTACACCTGATGCATATAGGGTGTTCAAACTATATCTTGATACCGAGCAATTTTGCCCACTTGTCTATCACCGTATCGGTCAGTGCGTAGCCTTTACCGTGGGTATCCTCGACCTCACGGACGATGTTATTGGCCTCCATCGTGTTCAATCTGTCCCTCACCGTATGCCTTGACGCTCTACCCCGTTTTGCACGTAATCTTTCGGTTATCTGGGTGATGTTCAATGGTTTACCTGAACTGAGTAGTACTTCGACGATCGCTTCTTTCACAGGATCATCTATATCCGGCAGCATCGACGGGGAGATCTTACCGTAGCGTTGATAGAGTGATAAAAGCCGTATGTACTTCTTTTCTATCTCAGATGATGTAGAGAGTCTTTCCAGCACGTTACGGTGCATGTTCATCAGATTCTCCAGCATATGCTCCAGATTGTTGACCTGCGATCTTAGAGAGCTTATCTCCTCTTGTAGCTCGTCATCTTCGGGCATTCGATCGATAAGAATATGGCAACACAATAAGGTTTTTGGGAAAATAGAACTTGTTCATCCTCATAAATTGTTTATGCTACTCCCATTGAATACAAATCATGAGACTTTTCATCCGGCGGCCTCCAGAAATCCAATAGATACTCGAAGGTTGTACCCATCGTGATATAGTTCGACGGCCAGCCGAAGATACCGATAT
>CAZAMQ010000031.1:0-26655 GCA_964486225.1 uncultured Thermoplasmata archaeon
TGTGAGGCACCGGGCACCACGACTGTCACGTCCGTGTCACTCTTGAGATGCGCCTCTCCTTTAACGGTAGATCCGAATAAAAGGACCGCCGAGATCCTATCGTCGTCCCGGATCATCTTCACACCTTCAATTCATTTTCATCAACATTAACGATCAGTCGCCATTTCGAACTTCTATCTTCTTTGTCAGGCATCGTAGGGTCCAATTTAAGATAACTTCTTGTATCCACAGTTGGGATATCGATATCTAGGCCATAAAGATCACACAGATATCCAAACCGTCTCCAAACGCCGGTATTACCAATTCTATCTATATAATCCAATATCTTTTCATTATCGAAATCCCCGGACCTAACCCCCTTAGCCACCTCAACAACCCCGCCGCAGTACTTGGGCTTATCTAAACAATCGACGATGGTTTTCTCCTTGTCTGTTATATTCACTTTTTCACCGCCAGACCAAAAAGTTTCTTTTCCGAAGAATTTTTCTTTCTTCAAGTTGACTATCTTAAAATCAACGCCAAATATCTTCTTCTCTCTCCATCTCTTCCTTGAAGTGGTTTGAACAAAAACCGTCGTGGGTATCTGTTCCGTAAACCCGTGATAGTTGAGAGCACTCCAATAACCTACACAGTAAGGTTTGACCAAGGTAGAAGCCAAAACGAACTCGTCTAATGTGTATTTCCCCTTTTCACTTCCCACGGGTATAAGCATGTACTTTCCTTTTTCGATCCTTTCGATCCAGCCCTTTTTTTCTAGTCTGGAAAGTATAACACGTAAACTTTCTCTTTTTAGCTCCGACGCTTCCAAGGCTTCGTTGATGGTGAATGTTTGACCCATCTGAGCTAATTTATCCAATAAACTTTTTCTCATTTAAACACACTAACCTTAACAATTTTGTTAATTATCGTGTATATAATTAAGAATACATCCTACTATAAGAATTTTACTTATCATCTTCACGAAAACTCTCTCAATTCAAAACGAATTAAAATGCACTCAATTTTCGCAAAGTGAAAGTAAGATCTGAAAACATCTTTTTTACAGATCCTCAATATATCTTTTCGCATACCTGAAGAGTGCGGCACCTTCCAATGATCTCTCTTTTACTATCTTCTCAAGCGTGACCTCAGCTTCGTCCTTGCTTATCTTACCCTTCACTGTTCTTTTGCACTCTCGATACTCTCCTCAAGAACTTCCTTGGCGATCTCTATCTCTTTTGCCTTCTCCATGCAGACTACCTTTACAAAATCTCTATTTCGTCTTTTAGATCCGTTGGCACTCTAACAGTTATTGTAGGCATCTAACCAGGATCAAGCCTTGAATTCATTTTCATCAACATTAAATGTCACTCATGCTCGATCGAGCAACTTCGAGAATTCTTCCAATATGCTTTCGCGACCGTAGAATTTCTGATCTTCCGTAAAGAGCACGCCCGCTTCGCACAGATCTCTCAAGTGCTTTACCGTCTTCATCTTGCTCCTTCTTTGGACAAGGTCGTACCGTTGCATCATCTCGGTCCTCACCTCGTATTCACTCATCCTCGGCAGATCGGGGGATTCCAAAGCGGTCAGGTAGTAGACATTCGCTATCCTCGCATAGGGGACTACGTTCTGCAGGTTCAGACGGGTCACAAGGTCGGAATAACCGTTTTTCAGAAGGTCACTGATCATCAGTATCTCGCTCTCCGTGCTCAGCACGTCACTGGGTATCGTCTGCAGTTCCTTGAGCTTTTTACCGGGGTAATACACACCGAGCCTGGACCTTGCGTATCCGTGCTTTTTCAGGTAGACCGCGTATTTGTCCGCATACTTGTTTTCCCTGTAGGCCCTGATCGATATCTGTTTTATCGTACCGTACATGCAAATATGGTTCAGTATCTCGGTGAGCACGTTCAGACCCGCCCTCACGTCCGACAGTTCAGCTATCCGGGGATAGATTATGCTCATCAATTTTTCTTCTGACTTGAATGTCTTTTTCCTCTTTGCGGTTCTTCTTTTCATCTACGCTCACGACCTGCATTAACCAGTACCTATCCGAACGTACCTATAAAATTTTATCTATTCGCTTTGTACGTGCCACTGTTTTTCACAGGCACCTTCTTCAACACCGCGGTTGTGGCATGTGCTAACGCAAGGATAAAGGGAGAACATATGTCCATAGGAGAAGGGTTAAGGGTAGCCACCGATAACTGGTACAAGATACTTTTGTGGGCCCTTCTGGCGGGAACAGTAGGGGTAGTATTACAGCTTATACGTGACAAACTCAGCATATTCGGTCATTTCGTCAGTTCCCTGGCAGGGATCGCTTGGACCTACGCCACGTTCTTCATAGTACCCGTGTTGATATTCGAGGAAGAAAATGTTCTGGATTCCGTAAAGAAAAGCGGAGCTCTTTTCGTTGATACGTGGGGCGAAACATTGACCGGCTCCATCGGATTCGGGATCATCTTTCTGTTAGTGGGATTCGTAGATTTGATTCCTATCCTGATGTTGGTCTTGCTGGGAGTACTAGGTTGGATCCCTGCTTTGATACTGGCTTTCCTGTACATAATATTACTCTCAGCTTTCGCATCGGCCTTGAACAGCATCTTTGTCACCGCGTTGTATCACTATGCCAGACACGGTGAACTTTACGGTCCTTTCTCGTATGATATGATACCCGCACCGGTTGGCACAACTGAATATAAGAAGCCACAGAAAAGATACAAGACCTCCTTTGACTCCTACTACAACGATTCATCGTGGAGAAGATAAAAGGTAAAACACAATACTTTTATCGTTTGTTATCATACCGCAGTTCAGTGACAAGGTATGAGCTAAGAGTGATAACATGACTGATTTCACTGACAGAACCTCGGAATTGTTTAAGGCCTATGCATTTGGAAGATATCGATATTTGGGATCTTTTGTATTTCAATAGGTATACTGGCCATATTAGTGACGATATCCGCTGAAGACATCACCCCCTTATTTTGCGGTATCCCATCGATGATGATCGGAACGGTGGTATTATTCATCGCCTATAAGTTATGGACAGAAGAGGATGAAAAGAACACCAACGAGAGAGGAAGTCATACTATAGGTTCCTTCAGACCTCATGAAGAGAAGGCCTGCCCGAAGTGCGGAGGAGAGAACATGGCCGTGTATAACGACAACTCCGGCACATGCAAAGACTGCGGTTACACGACGGGAGATTATTACAAAGAATGATCCTGGAAAAACCTATTCTTATTCCAAAGAACCTTTGATAGAGGTCTCCTTTAGTATACTAAGATAACACCCACTTCTTAAAGTAAATTACACCTGGGTTATAGACAGTAACGAGTACCAGGGGGGTCACCATAAAGCTGATCGTCGGTGACGCTGCAGGAAACATCGACGAAGATTCATTGCAGATCAGGATAACAGATGAAGACGACCAAGGCGAAAGTGACTTCCCTCTACTGTGGCTCATACTGATAATGGTGGATGCAGTGATATTGGCGATACTAATGATCGTACTTATCATGAGAAAAAAGGGACCCTGTGAAGAATATCAACCGCCTGTGAAAGAGCAACAACCGTACCGGCCGCCGGAATACCAAGAGCCTGTAGATACTGATATCAGCACGCTAGGACATCCTACTGTTGCCGCACATAAGGGGCGGATCATCCTGAAACTTCAAGTACCCGGCGTATCCTCTCTAGAGCCCAATCCACTTCGTCCTTAGTGATCACCAAGGGAGGTGCGAACCTGAGTACCGTTTGTTTTGTGTCCTTGACCAATATCCCCTCTTCTTTAAGCCTTTCAGCATAGGGCCTGGCGTTCTTTTTCAACTCCACACCGATGAACAACCCTCTACCCCGAACTTCTTTGATGAGAGGGCTGTCGATGTTCTTCAAACCATTTCTGAAGTACCTACCCATCTCCAAGGAATTCTGCACCAGATCCTCTTCCTCTATCACTTCGAGGGCCGTAGTTGCGGCAGAAACACCCAAGGGATTGCCACCAAAGGTGGAGCCGTGGGAACCCGGATCAAAGACCTTCATGATATCATCGTCGGCGGCTATGGCAGAAACAGGATAAACACCGGCACTCAATGCCTTGCCTAAGATATAGATGTCAGGAACGATTTTCTCCCAATCACAGGCGAACATCTTTCCGGTTCTGCCCAGACCGGTCTGTATCTCGTCGGCTATGAACAATACGTTCTCCTTCCTGCACAGCTCCCGTGCCTCTTTGAGGTAACCCGTAGGTGGAAGTATGATACCACCCTCGCCTTGCATGGGCTCGACCAAGAAGGCCACGGTATCCGGGCCTATAGCATCCTCCAAGGCGTCTATGTCACCGAATGGGATGATCTTGAATCCCGGCGTGAAGGGACCGTACCCTTCTTTGTACTCAGCGTTGGTACTGAAGGATATCACGGTTATAGAACGTCCGTGAAAATTATTGGAACATGCTATTATCTCTCCGTCTGTAACTCCCTTTTCAAAGGCTCCCCACCTTCGGGCGGCCTTTATGGCGGTCTCCACGGCCTCGGTTCCCGAGTTCATTGGAAGTACCTTCTCTTTGCCGGTTATTTTAGATACCTTCTCATAAAAAATTCCGAGTTTGTCGTTCATGAATGCTCGGGAGGTCAAAGTGACCCTATCCGCCTGCTCCTTCAAGGTTTTAATGACCTTAGGATGACAGTGTCCGTGACTCACTGCCGAATAGGCACTCAACATGTCCATGTACTTGTTTCCATCCACATCTTCCACCCAGACCCCTTTCGCCTTGGATATGACCACAGGCAGCGGATGGTAATTTTTCGCTCCGTATCTTTGCGTCAATTCTATCAATTCTTCGCTTTTGGACATTTTTATAACCTCCTGTCATTTGCCTTATCATACGCCATTTTATCAGGGGATGCCCTGAACATCTAATCGTATTAATAACTTTGTCATATTTCCAAGTACCAAGTTACTGTCCGTCATCTTCCGGTAACCGATCTGATGACCGGTTATATCTTTTTACAGCTGAAGGTTACCGTCCCTCCATCAGTATATGGACATCCGGGATCGGGGCATTGCAGAAAAGCTGTTTTGTCGCCCCTAGACAGCCCGAGTTTCTCAGGACTTACGTCATGTTCTAAAGCAGTTGTGTAATGAAGCAGGGAGCCAAGGGCATGGGTACACAGGTTATCCGTCATATCCATGTTTATCTCCCCTGCATCCACTACGATCCTGTCACCTACCCGGTGCACAGGGCAACGGCCTTTGATCTCGTGAACTGTTATCTCCAGCATATCATATCACTCTATCTAGGATTATTAAAACGTTTTGCCCGATTCTTTGGTATAAAGCATCCATGACACTTTTGATAGACTGTACAGCGAAAAAGCTATACACCTGTAGAACTTAAGTTGTAGTGATATATAAAGAAAGATAATGCGGAGTTAATGAAAATGGATTTGAAAAAAGAATTGTTTGATATATGTAAGGAATCGGGAACTCTCTTGTTCGGTGTGGCCGATTCCAGGAGTTTAGAAAACGCTCCCAACGGTCATAAACCTTCGGATATAATGGATGATGCCTCCTCTGTGATAGTAGTGGGGCTGAAGATGCTTGACTCGCAGATGGATCTCCAATCCTCATCAGGTGATTTCTATATGTCTTCTCCAAGAGAAGATATGATCAAGGGGCATATCACTATGGTATCGTGGGAACTGGATAGGATAGGATACAAAATTTCAAGATACCTGGAAGAAAAAGGATATAAAGCCTACCATCAAATGGCATCAGAGGGTGGAGTGGATAATCGTCAATTGATCGGACTTTTTTCGTTGAAACACGCAGCTCAAGAAGCGGGACTCGGAGTTATCGGTCGGAACGCCTTATTATTGACTCCTGAATTTGGTCCACGACTGAGACTCACCGGGATCATCACCAATGCTAAATTGAAAGCGGATAGTCCCATAGATAATTACTTCTGCGCTGATTGTGATTATATATGTATGAAAGTATGTCCCGCAGATGCAATAAAAGAACCCTCTCGTGACTCATATTACAACATAGATAAATTTGCATGTTGCAATAGTCTCGGTAGTAGGGCAAACTGTAGATCGTGTCTAACAAAGTGTCCTGTCGGGAACAAAAAATAAAATTTGAAATAATCCGATTTCGTTACTTAAAAGACAACGGCGACGACTCACCGGGCCTCCCGTTCCTTTTGATGGCCTTTGGATTGATATCCGCCGTGTTGATCTACCACAGGAAGAGATACCGTAAACCCCCACACATTTTATATTCTTAGCACAAACTATATATTATATAGATACATATAGCCATCTAGAGTGATATAAATGAACGGGAAGAGATACATGATAGCGGTAATGGCACTTGCTTTACTGCTAGTTATCCAAGGTATGTCGAGTGCACAGTACAGCGATGAGATAACAGACCCGCGAGGAGACGTTTCTCATTGGCGAGTTACTGAGACAGGATATGGTTGGAGACATAACGTAGAAAGATCTGATGTTGACATAAGAGAAACTAGGATAAGGGAAGAAACCGGAGAGATCATAGTTTCTTTGCAGGTTGAAGGAAATATACGAAGTGAAGAAAACTTCTGGTATCACATCTATCTAGAGGATGAAGAAGAAGAAACGTATTCCATACATTTCGAAGCGGGAAATTGTTTGTTGTACAGTCCTTATTACTACTCTAACCTCATTGAATTTTCCGGCGTAGGTACCAATACGTTCCAAACGAGTTTCTCCTTGGAAGATGTAGGTCAACCTAGTACTTTGAGTATAGTCGAAGTCTACGCCTGGGAATGGATGGAAACAGATGAAACGGGTGAGTATTATTGGGACACCGCAGGACCGGAAGCTGATGATCCGACCGATGGCAACGGCGATACGGACGAGGATGTTGAAGAGGGACTAGGTGATCTTTTCGACATGGGCAGAACCTGCATGTTGATAACGATCATCGTAGTCGTTATCATAGTGATAATAATCATAATAGTACTGATCAAATTCCTGAAGAAGGATGACGAAGAAAAACCACCACAGCAACAGTACCAGCAACAACCATCACAAGAGTACCAGCAACAACCACCGCAACAACCACCGAGCCCGCCGGAACAGCAGTACCAGCAGCCTCCGCCTCCGAGTGAACCTGAGACCAAAGGCGAGATAGGCGATGAGCCGTCGGAAGACTGGTAGCATAATATCTCAGTGTATAGTCGTACAAAGGAAAACTAATTAGTACATCGTGTTTCCTATGTAGGAAGATGCCTTCAAGCGGGACGATATTCGACGTCAAGAGATTTGCCGTACACGACGGACCCGGGATAAGAACAACCCTTTTCCTTAAAGGGTGTCCAATGGAGTGCCATTGGTGCCACAATCCCGAGGGTATCGATACCGGCAGCGAACTATTCTTTCACGATGAAAGGTGCATCAACTGTGGAAGCTGTGTTGAACTCTGTGAAACGAAGGCATTAAGCCGTAAAGATAACATGATACACATGGAAAGAAAAAGGTGCACGAGATGCGGAAAGTGCGCCGAGCTCTGCCCGACGGAAGCCTTGAAAATGGCCGGAGAAACTATCACCGAGAGGCAGGCGATAGACATCATAAAGAGGGATGAATTGTACTACGAGACCTCAAGGGGAGGAGTTACCTTTTCAGGTGGCGAGCCGTTGATGCAGCACGAGTTCTTAAAAGAACTGGTCAAGAACTGTAAAAGAGAAGGGATACACGTCGCACTGGACACCTCCGGACACATAGAACCCGGTATCTTCAGAAAGTTGATGGAAGACATCGACCTTTTCCTGTACGATCTAAAGATGATCGATGACGAGAACCATAGGAGATATACCGGAGTATCCAACAGGTACGTACTAAAAAACCTAAAGACACTGAGCGAGACGGACAAAGAGGTATGGATAAGGTTTCCCGTGATACCGGATATAACCTGCACGGACTCGAATATCGAAGGCATAATATCCTTCCTTTCAGAGTTAAAAAACATGAACAAGATCTTTTTACTGCCCTTTCATGATGTGGGGGAAAAATACGCAAAGCTGGGTAAGGACTATTTGATGAAAGATACAAAAGCTCCTTCCAGGGATCGCATGGACGAGCTGAGAAAAAAATTCGTTTCCCGTGGTTTCGTGGTAAAGGAGGGGGGATGAAGTGGCAGACCCGGTTGAAGAGATGCGAATCAGAAGGGAGTCGATAAAACCCGTCAACGAACGTATAGATAAATTAAGGGAGGAAAGCGTCAACAGTGAGGTAAAAATATCCACCGAAAGGGCAAGGCTGATCACCGAATTTTACAGGGACGCCAAAGACTATCCGACCCCCATAAAAAGAGCACTGGCCTTCAAATATCTAATGGAGAATGTGAGCATCCCCGTGGAGGAGGGGCAGTTGATAGTGGGTTTGAGGGGCACCGGACCGAAAGAAGTACCCACCTACCCTGAGGTGTGCTGCCATAACAGGGACGACCTTGAGGTTTTGAATACAAGGGAAAACAATCCTTACCGGCTGGATGATCCGAAGTGGTACCATAGGGAGATCAGCGATCACTGGAAGGGAAAGACCATACGGGACGAGATATTCCGCAGGATGAGTGATGAGTGGCTGAACGCCTACCAGGCGGGTGTCTTCACCGAGTTCATGGAACAGAGGGTTCCCGGCCACACCGCCGGCGGTGAAAGGATATTCCGGAAGGGGCTCAGGGAGATCATAAGGGATATAGACAGGAAACCGAATGTTGATAACGAACTCAAGGCCATGAAGATAGTCGCCGAAACCATGATCACCTACGCCGAAAGGTACGCCGAAAAATTGGAGTGTATGGCACGGAACGAAAAAGACGAAAAAAGAAGAAAGGAATTGAAACGGATGAGCAAGATCTGCCGAAGGGTACCCACCAACCCACCTGAAACATTCTGGGAGGCACTTCAGCACTACTGGTTCATCCATGTGGGTATAACCATGGAATCGAATCCCTGGGATTCCTTCAGCCCCGGACGACTGGATCAACACCTGTACCGGTTCTACGAAAAAGGCAGAGATGCATCCAAAGAACTATTGGAAGCCTTCTGGTTAAAATTCAACAATCAGCCGGCACCTCCCAAGGTGGGCGTAACGGCCCATGAAAGCAATACGTACAACGATTTCGCAAAGATCAACATAGGCGGTATGAAAGAGGACGGCTCCGGTGGAGTTAACGAGATATCATATATGATACTGGAAGTGCTGGCCGGTATGCGCACTCTGCAGCCTAACACGGCCATCCTGATAGAAGAGAACACACCCGTTGAATTTCTCGATAGGGCACTTGAAGTTGTAACACCCGGTTTCGGTGAACCACCCTTCTTCAACCACGACGGTATAATACGGATACTGGAGCGGCAGGGAAAATCCACCGAAGATGCCAGGAGCGGCGGGGTGAGCGGCTGCGTGGAAAGCGGCTCTTTTGGAAAGGAATGTTATATATTATCTGGATATTTGAACCTGCCAAAGATTCTGGAGATAACACTCAACAACGGTGTGGATCCAGCGAGCGGTAAGAAGGTGGGAAGGGAAACCGGAAAGCCAACAGAATTCAAAGACATATACGGGGCATTCATACAACAATTGAAACACTTTATACATATAAAGATGGAGGGAAACGATATCATAGAGGATATCTACCACGAAAACCTACCGGTGCCCTTCCTGTCTCTCTGGATAGATGATTGTGTGGACAGGGGGACGGATTATAACAGCGGAGGCGCAAGGTACAATACACAGTATATCCAGGTAGTGGGCTTGGGCACCCTGGCAGATTCTCTGGCATCCTTGAAACACAACGTATTCCGAAACGGTAAATACAATATGGAGCAGGTACTGACAGCCTTGAAAACCGATTTCAAGGACCATGAGAAGATGAGACAGTTCTTCATAAAACACCGAAGTATGGGAACGATGACGACTTTGCCGACGAGATAGCGGTTTCCATATTCGACGACTGTGTCCGTATAGTGGAGGAACACCCGCCCACGCGTATAAGAAAGGCTTCAAGAAGGGTCTACGGATTACCAACAACGGCCCACGTGTACTTCGGTAGTGTGTGCAGAGCCACACCCGACGGCAGGAATACCGGAAAACCACTCTCCGAAGGTATCTCCCCCGTGCAGGGGATGGACAGGGAAGGCATAGCGGCGGTGTTTCGTTCGGTAGGTAAACTAGCCCACGTCAAATCCGGTGGAACTCTTTTGAATCAAAAGCTGACCCCGGACCTCGTTCACGACGAGAAGGTAAGGATAAAGCTCAGAGACCTTATGAAGGCATATTTCAGTATGGGTTCCCATCACGTGCAATACAATGTGGTCAGCGTAGAACTGTTGAGAAAGGCACAGGAAGATCCCGGAGAATACCGAGACCTGATGGTAAGGGTGGCGGGATACAGCGACTATTTCGTTAATCTACCCAAGGGTTTACAGGACGAAATAATAGAGCGGACGGAGCAGATCTGACGTCAATCCTTACGAGGTATGAGAAGGACAGGTTTCTTGGAACGTCGTGCAACCGCCTCAGCGGTACTACCCAGAAGTAATTCCTTCAAACCGCCCTTACCCTTCCTCCCCATTATTATCAGGGTGGCTTCCTCTTGGTCAGCTATACGATTGATATTTTCCGAGGCGATACCTTCTTCGAGCTTCACCACCACTTTGTCGCACACATCGAAGAACTTGTCCTCAAGAGCCATCAATTTCTTACCTTCTTTGGCTACCGCCGGAGAGAGTTCGTTATGAACAGTCCCCGCCTCAGCAACAGATATCACGATGACCTTCTCGGCCATCGGTGCCAGTTTCAGAGCGACATCTTCCGCTGTTCTGGCATTCTCAGAAAAGTCGGTGGCAAGCAGTATGGTGCTGAACTTGCGCTCACAGACCAGCCGGTATGGATCGCCGTCTGCCTCCAATCGTTCCACCAGAACTGGGACCTTGCTTATGCGTATCACATTGGAGGTGGTACTTCCAAGGAACATGTCGCGTATCATCCTCTCACCCCGTGAACCCATGACTATGAGGTCGGCACCCTTCTCCTCCGCGGTCCTGCATATCTCGTGGGATGGTATGCCTATGGGTGCCTCGTAGATCAGAGGGAGCCCCATCTCCTCCAGCTCCTTTCCCCTTTTCTCTAGTTTTTTCAAGTGCTCTTCCATGTACTTTGCCGCAGAGAGACCGGTGATCCCCACGTCCACCACCCATACAAGAATTATCTCTTCGGCCCCCAACTCCTTCAACTCTATCATACATTCCATCAGATGGTCATATGCAGGCGACAGATCCGTCGCAAGCAGTACCTTCTCGAACATGTGTATATGATATTACCGACACTACAAAATATTTTCCCTCTAAAGCCGCCCTCTCTTTTCGTCCTCGGTATCTTCCATACCTTTAACGGTACCGATGGAATATGTGGTATTTTCCTCTACCTCGTTCTTGGTGAAGAAAAGATAGTAGAGGGGTACTATGACCAGTACCAGCACGAAGAGTAATACAAGGTATATCACCCCTGCTATGACCAAGGCGAACATGATGGACGCCACCACGGCCAGAATGTAACCGTAGAATAAAAATACGGTGACAAGGCACAGTATCACGAGCAACGCGAGAACCACGGGGTCCATACCGCGCCTTTTCTCATGGGATGGTGTGTACATCAGCGTTTGAATCCCTTGGTACCTATGGTGATACCGCTGCTGCTGTTACTGCTGCTATCACGCTGTTTGGGCAGGTAGGGTTTCAACACATCTACAAGGCCTCTTGCTGTCATGGACTGCAGCATCACTCTTCCCGGACCTCGCAGATGGTTAAGGAAGAGTCCTTCGCCTCCGAAGAGAGCGGTCTTGACACTCCCTGCCTTGGTTATCTCGTACGATACCGAAGGCTCCCAGCCTACTACCATCTCGGTATCCACCTTGATCGATTGACCGGGGCTCAAATCCATTTCGATCAGGTTGCCGAAAGTATGGATGAATACTGTTCCCATCCCGGAAACCTTCTGTAGTATCCAGCCGGCACCTCCGAACATAGTGGCGCTGAGTTTTTTCTGTTTGGTCATCTCCAGGTTGACACCATCCGTAGCACACAGAAAGGAACTCTTCTGCAGTGTGTACTCTTTGCCGGGGGCTACCTGAAGGGGCTTGATAGTACCGGGCGCCGGTCCCGAGAACGTGGCCACACCGTTACCACCCTGAGCGGCGAATTCGGTGAACAGAAATGATTCTCCCATCAATTTTCGTTTTATACCTCCCATGACCCCGGTACCCCGTGAACTAGTGGTCATGTTCACGTTGCCGGACATGTATATCATGGCACCGGCGGTGGCGAAGACCTTCTCCTGGGGTGATATCTCGACCATAAGCATCTGCATATCGTTTCCCGTTATCTTGTATTCCATGTTACGTAGTATGAATATAAAATATTAAAACTTATCTAAGAAAGGGTCGGATGTATCACGCCCCTTTTTTGGTATGCAGGTAGATCAATACTGCAGCAGCGGTAACTATACCAAGAAGTACTATTATCAATTCGTTTGAAAATAAGGTGTCTTCATGGGGTGACGAAGTACCAAAATTCCAGGTGTACGTTTCGCCGCCGTTACCATGCATGTCCTCATGACCCGATAGGGTCACATCGAACCACCGGTCCGAAGGCAAGCCAGTATAACTAAATATCACGGTATCGTCGGTATCGAAAGTACTTTCAAATCTTACTAGATCCGTTCTGTAAATCTTCATGTCGTGAATGATAAACAGCTCCATGTCCGCATCTGTATCTAAAGTCTCATGGAAGACCACCTTGATCTCTCCTTCATAGGATCGGACCGTCCTCTCACCCGCCGCCGGCGAAGTGGACAGCACCTGGGGAGGTATATAGTCATCCACGGTGGTGAAATCCCATTGATAAGACAGACCTCTGTTACCTGATGAATCAACATAATCACTCACGCGTAACTTTATGTTCTCTTCGAAGGCGAATCCGCCGTGGATCCATACCGCCGTGTCATGCTCCGAATAGGTGGATGACCAACCGTCGAATTCAAATCCACCCGACGGTGTTGTTCCCTCCACCACCGTGAGCGTGGGGAAATGACTGGTGAGCATCGGCTCGTTAAAAACAACTTTGACCATTTCCGTATATGCCACGTTGAGTGCACCATGTGACGGTAGGGTACTCAATACCTGAGGAGGGGCGAAATTTTCAACGAAGAAGGACCATATCAAAAAGGTCGCTGTGTTTCCGGCCGAGTCCCTTCCCCCATATACCTGCACGTCTATCCTAGCATTAGAGGGATAATTACCCAGGGGGGTCCATGTTGCCGTATCGTTAGTACGATATACGGAAGACCAACCTAAAAAGGAAAATCCGTCGGAATATTCACTGTTTATCAGTGTCAGGTTAGGTGTTATCGTTGTGTCCATGGTCTTATCCCATGTGACGGTAATCTCCGCATCCGGGGCTACAGACGCCCCTATAGGTGAGTTATTTATGATCAAGGGTATTGATGTGTCCATTGTGACGGTTATGCTGTCTTCCACGTAACCATGAGCACAACCGTAGGCTCTGACCCTTATCAAATTAGATTCCTCTGCTACAGTAACAGTTGTAGAAGTGCTCTTACCCATATTCGACCACGGCTCGGTTCCCATCTTAAATTCGTACCGCTCTAACAACCTTTCATCCGGCGAATACCAATGGAATTCCACTCTTAGATCATTCGTCAAATGGCCATCGTCGGGACTGATTATGGAAACATCCAGGTCCAACCCAAGATCAACTGTCGTTTGAGTATGGGCGCCCATATAGGGTTCGGTATTGCCGGATGTGTCATTTGCTACGGTGTAAAACTCCCACGTTCCTTCCCTGTCCGCAACAAAGTTGAATTCAACCTGGGACATCGTCTTTTTTCCATGATAATGCCAGCCCGTTCCTTCCCATCGATAAAATAAAGATACATTGCTTACCCCTACATTATCATCGGCTGTGTACCTGACGGGTATATTAAAAGAATTGTAATACGGAGGTGAAACACAGCTGCTTTCGGGAGGTTTATTGTCCGTAACCGGTAAAGTCGTAAAACCGGTACTTGCCAAATTTCCTGCTATATCTTTAGCTATTATCTCGTATGACAAGGAAACCGCATCCGGAGGGATGGTATGAGATCTCACAAAAAAATCTGTACCGTACCTCATATTAAGACTGACGTTCACAGGTGTTTCTCCATTTATAGAGTACCGTACCCGGACATATTCAAGTGCGGCGTCGATGACGGTGGCGTTCCAGGTATACCTATCACCGGTATATACATCCGAGGGGGAATTGTCAGTTATCACCGGCGGATGAACATCATCTATGGGTATGGGCATCTCTCCGGTACTCCCCTGATTTCCACTCGGATCCAAGGCGGATATACAGTAGTACAATACTCTCACATCCGTGGGTACTTGTACTGAGCGTTGAAACGTTTCATCGTATACATTGGTCATGCTCAGATTGGTGGGTTCTCGGTCGTCGAACCGGTACTCCACTGTGACTTGGTACACCTCTATGTTATCCGTTACAAGAGCACTGAAAGTGAAAATTTCTCCCGTTGTCCCGACAGTGGGCGTGTTGTCCACTATGGATGGTGGGGTCACATCAACTACATCTCTATGGATCGTTCCCGTTTCATTCCATATACCTCCGGATGATTCCGCCGATATGTTGTAATACAACTCCATAGCCGTCAAAGGGATTTCGTATTTATGTATATATATACCGTCACCCTGATACACCATAGTGGCGTTGGCGGGTTCCGGTGTAATATCGGTATAGTAAAATACGTTTGCTTGATCCAAGTACAGTACATGGGTTATCTCTGCTTTGAAAGTAAAAGTTCCACCGGTTTCCGGTGTACCTGATAGGTCATATATATCCGGAGATACTGCTTCGTATGTGCTGAAGGACCAGCTATAAGATGACGCACCGTAGCCGTCCGCACTTTTAAAGCCTGACACCTCGAGCGAGATTATTTCATCCGCGGTCCAGTTATCGTGGGTCCAAACCGCTGTGTCATTTAACTTATTGGTGGAATCCCAATGCAAAAAATTATATGAAACCGGTGTTCCGTCTGTTTGTGTTAGCCTTGGTGTTACGGACATGTTGGCCTCTTCACTGAATATCACCCTCACTTCCCTGTGGAGCCCCACGCCCTCTTCGCCGGCACCGGGTATGGTATCCGATACGTGTACAGATATCCCTTCCCAACTCAAGAAGGGGTATGTTTCACTATCAACTATGTTCCAGATATGTTCCGGGTCGTACATACCACTTTCCACATTCGATATGTTCCAGTCTGCATCCGTGAAGGTGGTTAGATCCATCATCTCTGCAGTGAGCTTGCCCGTACCACCGTCGCTCTCTGTGATGCCGGAGGTCTCCATGTCCCAAAAAGAAGCTGTTACAACAACATCGTGAGATCTACCTATCAAACCACCCAGAGTACCGGTACCGGTAACGCTTCCAACGGAGTATGAGTTTGTTACGACCCCGCTTTTAAACCCAACGAGGCCACCGACGTGGTCTGCGCCGTTCACCTCACTAGTAGAATATGAATCGGATATGGTTCCGGCATCCATACCTACCAGGCCGCCGGAACAGTCGTGACCATATACGTTCCCCGAGGAATAGGAACTTGATATGAAACCTCCATCGAGCTGGTTACCAACCAATCCACCTGAATAAGCGTCGGTTGCATCCACGTTTACACTGGAATATGAGCGTGATATCGTGCCGCCGTTGTAACCAACCAGTCCGCCCACATGGGTGACTCCGGTGATCCTGCCGGAAACAGAGCTTTCACTTATGGTTCCGCCGTTATAACCTACCAACCCCCCTACGGGTCGTAGATATTCTGTTCCTTCGACCTCACAATCCATGGAATGTGAATATTCTATCGTACCGATGTTACTGCCGGCGAGACTGCCCGTATATTCAAATCCCCTTGAATACGTGTTGATAAGTTCAAGGTTGAGCACGTGTGCACTGCTGCCGATAACCCCGAATAGGGCTACATTTACCTGAGATGGTCTATCCGCATATAATCCGTCTATCGAACAGCGGGACCCGTCAAAGATGCCGGTGAATCGCGATGTGTTATTACCTATGGGTTGCCATCCATCGCCCCCTGGATCGTTGTAGTCCGTGTAGCCTTCGTCTCCGGGGCCAAGGCTTTTCATCAATACGTAATGTCCGGAAAGGTCGTTGCGAACATCATAAAGGTCATGCCAATCGTATATCTCTACAACTTCATTCACCTCACCGTCAACGGCCGAGGATGTCTCGCAATCACAGATCGGTGCCAGCATGACGGTTATCATCACCATGGGAAGTATCAATGAACTTCCTCTTTTCCAATCCATCTTCATCTCCTTATGTGTACAAAGAAGGTGATGTATTATATATAAAACTATTTCAGCTTTTTTACTTGTCTTAGCGATCCTTTGTTGTTACCTTGGACATATGGTGGTTGTGATAGTCCCTTGGAATAAGAAGACGGATGGGAAAGATGGCACTGTGAGACTTCTGATAAGTACCGATCCTCAATATCTTTCCAGCTTTCCGTCCTTAAGGGCTTTTTTGAGACACATCTGCAGTGTGACCAAACCTATGGCCAGGCCGATCAGTCCGGCCACGGGCATCACTATCAAGTCCGTAGTGGGAATATATCCGTGGGTTATGCTGGACCTGATGCCGTTGAGAGCATATGTGATGGGGATCACGGCACTTACGTACTGTGCGGATCTTGGCAGTGCATCGACAGGGAAGAATACTCCGCAGAAGAATTGGAATGAGAAGAATATCACGGTAAATACCGCTTGGATCTCCTTGTAAAGTATGGCTACACCAGCGATGGCGAATCCAAAACCGATCACGGAAAGCCAGGCAAGTACAAGGAATAGAAAAGAAGGTATGGTCAAGTTGAGGCTTATCCCGAAGACTAGTTCAGCGACCAGCCACATCTCAACGAAATTTAACATGGAGACGGTGAAGCCTGATAGAGCCGTAGCGGATATGGGTACCATGAGGTGGTTGGGCAGCATGTATATGTTCTTGAAGGTGCCTATGTGCTGTTCCCAACGTATGCTCCACGACGAATCGAAGAAACCAACTCGGATAAATCGCCAGGTGATTATGCCCGTCACCATGAACGTGGAAAATCCCCCGGGTGCGCCTGTATAACCTGCATCATCGATGGTTCTGCCCAGTACGCCGAACACACTTACCCATACTATGGGGTAGAGAAGCATCGCGATGAAATTCAATTTATATGACCAGCGCCGCTGCCAGTCACGTACAACGAAGGCCCAAAGGATGGAAAAATATCCCTTCACATCCATGAGGTCACCTTTTCCCGTGATTCTTCTTCATCTTCCGTATGTCTGATAAAGGCTTCTTCCAGAGTTGGCTCTTTTACGGATAGGTCGATAACTCTACCGATGCTCATTATCTTCTCTATGATATCGTGAAGTCTTCGACCGTCCTCAAGATACACCCTGATATACTTACCTTCTTTCTCTATCCGGTCTATGGCGGGATCCTCTATATCAGGTAAACCGTCCTCCATATATCTGAACTCCACCAATCTTTTCGGGAATATCCGCTTTTTCAAAGCACCAGGTTCACCCACGGAAGTGATCCTTCCTCTATTCAATATGGCTATCCTTTCACAGAGTTCCTCCACCTCGAACATGTTGTGGCTCGTAAATACAATCGTCTTTTCCTCACGATCCATTATCTCTTTGAGCAGCCCTCTGAACTTTCTACCGGACACGGGGTCCAAGCCAAGAGTGGGTTCGTCCAGGAACAGCATAGGGGTGTTCCTTATCAAGTTCCGAACAAGGTTGAGTTTTTGCCTCATACCCGTGGAATAGTCGCCCAATCTCTTCTTGTAATCTTCCTCTTCTAATCCAAGCCTATTCCCGTAATTCTCCATCTTGTCCTTCCAATCGTCCACACCGTATAAGCGTGAAAAAAAGCTCATGTTCTGATAAGCATCCAATCGTCTGTAGAATTTGTCTCGAGCGGTGATCACGTCAACCATCCCCCTAACCTTCTTGGGATGTCGAACCACGTCGTAACCACCTATCTCCACACTCCCTCCGTCGGGGAGCAACATAGTTGCCAGTATCTTTACCGTAGTGGTCTTACCTGCGCCGTTAGGACCTAAAAGCCCGAATACCTCTCCCTGTTTCACCTCGAAAGAGATGTTATCTACTGCGATGGTTCCGTTGAATTCCCTCCTGAGTTCATTTACTTTTATTACCATTCATTAACACCTGCATCACCATGCAATTGTTATTAAAATCTTTGGGGCAAGTTACTTTGTGAGTACATGTGGACCATGACGAGAATATTATCGAGTACGCATAGTTTCAGGCGGCAGCGGTCCCTTTTCGATGATCTTCTCCTTCCACCAACCCATGCGATAAACCACGTATGCAAGGGTACCCGAGACCACGTTGCTGAGTGCTATGGCCAGCCAAGCACCTGTGGAATTGAGACCGAGGTAGAAAGCGAGTATGAATAATAGAGGTATACGAAGCAGCCACAATCGGGAGACGCTGAGGCCTAACTGCTGCTTTGTATGGCCGGAGCCGTTCAATGTTGCGGAGACCGCTTCGAAGATGGCGAAGAAGGGTGCACCTACGGCGAGTATAAGTAGAAATTGACCGCCGATCCTGACCACATCCGGCTGATCTTTTATGAAGAATTCGAAGACTGGATATCGTATCACCACCAGAACGAGTGATATACCCGTCATGAGTATCATCATAACGATCATACCTTTCTTAGCAGCTTCGTCCGCTCTCTCTTTTTTATCAGCACCCAGGGACTGCCCCACAACGGTGGTCAGTGCCATACCAAGGCCCCACATCACAACGAAGCTTATACCGATGATACGTCCGCCTATGCCGTAAGCGGCCATGATATCCTCGTGATACGGCAGATATGCAAGGGCAACGGCAAAGATAAGGAATTCTGTGGAATCAAGAGCTCGGGCCACTGTGGCGGGAATACCGATCTGGAAGAATTTTCGGATACGACCCCAATCCGGCTTCAGATGGCTCAATTTGACCCATAGGCCGACCTTACGGTGATACAGCATGTATATCGCGATGCCCAATCCGACGCTTCTCGAAAGCGTTGTCGCTATGGCAGCACCCCGTATGCCCATGTGTGGCACCGGACCTAGGCCGAAGATGAAGATAGGATCCAGAACAAGATTTATAAGTACACTAACGGTCATTATAACTGTAGGCGTGATGGTGTCGCCCCAGGCCCTAAGGCTGAAGGAAAAGGCGGCGAAGACGATGAGTACGGGAAATCCTAAAAATATTATCTGAAGATAGGCGGTGGCCGGCGCGACCAAGGGACTTCCATCGGTAACAAAGTAAAGGAATGGCTCTGCTATGAATATACCCAAAGCCCCGAGGGCTATGGAGAAGAAGATAAAGATAAAATAGAGTTGTCCGGCATCTTTGCGTGCTTCCCCGTACCTTTTAGCACCTGTGTTCTGAGATATCAAGGCGATCCCGGCGATGCCCATCCCCATCTCGATAGCAACCATCAACATCACGAAGGGCCAGGCAAGGCTCAATGCGCCAACTGCATTTACGTTATCCGGAGCCGGCAGCCTGCCCAACCACATGGTATCTACAAGATTGTAAGCGGTTTGAAGTATAGATGCAACCATCATGGGCCAGCCTAACTTGAACAACAATGGAACTATGTCTCCGGACAGTATCTCCTTCTTGCTGGGACGCCCCATCCGTGACTTTAACGATCTGTAAAAACTCACTGTTCCACCACTTCCTCAACGTTTTCCAGTATCTTGAGTAGGTATTCGATGAACTTTTCACGCTCGTCCTCGGAGAAATCCTTGAACAGTATTTCGTCTACTTCCTCTTCTATCTCCCGGACGATATCCCGGACCTCGTTTTTCTTCCCAGTGAGATAGATCAATTTAACCCGTCTGTCTTTTGGGCTTCTCTCCATCCTCAGATATCCCTCTCCCTCAAGTTTGTTGATCATCTTTGAAGTGGTCGATTTGGATATTTTGATATCTTCGCATATCTCTTTCTGGGATACACCACCTCCCTTTTTCAGTAGCCTTACAAGAAAAGGAAATTCACCCCTGCTGAAGCCGTATGGCTTTATCTTTTTACGAAGGTGCATTATCAACTTACGATTTATGGAAAAGTACAGTTTCAGTACGGAATGATTGTCCGACATATAGTTTCGGATGAAACTAAGCATATATAATGGTTTCGGTTGAAACTATACTGAGATCACCAAAACTCTTCCACCCTCTTAAGATCACGTTCGGTGTGTCTATCGAAGAGTCTCTTCAGTTCGTTGAGTATAAAGCCGCTTATGATAAGAAGTGAACCGAGTATGATGAAGAGCAGGGTTAGCATACTGTAACCCACGGAGAGCACTTTCTCCGTTCTGGCTATGTGTACTACCCACATACCCGATACAAGTGCAGCTAAGATAAAGGCTGCGCCTGTTAAACCGAAGAAAAACAAGGGTCGTCTTTCGACTATCATCATGATTAGTTTATGTAAGACACCGAAACCGTGTTTTGCGGATCCTTTGGTACTTGCATTTTTGATATCATTGTAACGACAAGAGATCCTCACGTTCTTTACATTCAATCCCTTTTCATGTGCCTCGGCCAGCATCTCCGATTCCACTGCAAAGTCGTCCTGGGTGAGATGTATCAATCTGATGGCCTTTCTGTTCAATGCCCTGAATCCGCTCTGGGTGTCTCTCCCTTTCCCTCCGATGGTGAAGCGATCCAGAACATTCTTACCTATCTTTCTTATGAAGGGCATCTCCGTCAACTCCCCCCAACGAGTGCCGATGGTGATGTCCGCCCCGGGGTTCATCAATCCCGATAGTAGATGGGGGATCTCGTAGGGATTGTGCTGTCCGTCGCTGTCTATCAATACAAGATAATGATAGTACTTCTTCTTCGCATAGTTCATGATGGTCCTGATGGCGGCTCCTTTACCCAGATTATGTTTATGTATCTCAACATCCGCTCCGAAGCTTTTTGCTATATTCGTTGTTTCATCCTTGGGATGAGAACCGTCGTCGACCACGAGAACGTCAAAGTCCAATTTTTTCTGTAACTTTTTCAGCTTCCAAAGAAGGCTACCTATGGCTATCTCCTCGTTGTAGGCGGGGATACCCACGAGTATTGACCTTCCCTTTTTAGGTAGGCGCATCTCCTTGAAATCAGGGTGTTCTTTTTTCATTGAGCCTTCCCTTCATGGAATATATCACGATTTCTTAGCCCCATAAATAATTTTCCCCTCATATATCATGCTTGTATGCGAACACTATCGTAACGGCGATCGTGGTGAATATGAAGACCCATACGTTCAGGAGCCACGTGAGTATCAGCATACTATACAGTATGCTCCTCTGCCCCATGGTATAGGACCTGTTGCCGTTGACGAATAGTCTCTCGAGGTAACTAGCAGGAGCTTCCTTTGCAAGGGATTCCATGCTTTCCGGTGATGAGCGTATAAGGAATGTGATCTTGGTGAAGTTTCTAAGGGCTAGGAGGAAGTTTAGCACTGAGAATATGAGGGTTAACACCATTATCCAAACAGGTATTTCCATCTCTTCAACGATTATTGGGAATTCCGGTATCACACCGACCATACCGGCAAAACCGAACAGGATACCAAGTAGGACGATGGCGGTAGTAGCCTGGAAGGTAAGTGCCATTATCAGGTTACGTATCTGGTGCACGCACAGCAGATGGTCGCCGTCATTCAACACGTTCTCGAACCAGGTACCTATGCACTTTTGCATCCTGTAACGCTTTGTATCCCTCCCTGTAAATTCGGTGATAAAAAAATATAAGTAATGATAGCCGAAAAGGCATGCTACGTAGACCACTACGGCGATGATATCCTGCATACGTATTGTTAATAATCACAATATATTTATATGTTGACCTTGATTCCCTCTTTCAAGGTGAAGATATGCAAGAAGAAGGACATACACAGGAAGGCTATCAACCACAGCAGCAGTGGGATCAGCCGGGATCGCAGCAGCAATCGCAGCAGCAACTACAACAGTATCCACAGCAACAACCGGACCTCTTCGAAGGGCTCGCCAGTAATAAAACACTAGCCATGGTCGTAATGCTGGGATTACTGATAATCATGGTAGGTGCTATATTGCTAAATGCAACGAACTCTATTGATGACAGCAGACATGTGATAACCATGGGGAATATTCTCAAAGATGTAGGGGTATTCCTTGTAGCAGGGATAACGTTGCTGGCAGCTTTCTACAGAGATGAATGGGACAAATGGTTCCGTATTGCCATAGCCGGCTTCGCACTGGTGCTGATAGTATTGGGTTACTTCCCTATCGCCATCGAGTTCGGAATGGGCATGGGAACAGGCACGCCCTGGTAAACCACAACCCCTTTCTTATTTTTTATTTATCGAATCTACCCTTCAATAATCTTAAGGCGATCAAAACACCGTCCCTGGTTCTCAATTTTGATTCGCCCTTTCTATTTCGGTATTCTATGGGTACCTCGGCTACCCCTTTGTGCACCAGTAATCCATGAAGGCTCGCTTCTATTTCAAAGCCCCTTCCCGGAGGCACCCTCCTATCAAGGGCACTTTTTTTGAAACCTCTCATCCCAGTACACAGGTCACTTATCTTTACGCCGTAAAGCCCGTTTGCCAAGCGTGTAAGCATACGATTACCGAACATGTTCATGGACGACATAGCACCCTCGGAGATATCACCGTTGAACCTGGAGCCTATCACCATAGCATGACCGTTTTGGAGCTCCTCGAGTATGTCAACCATCGCCGTAGGGGGGTATGTACCGTCGCCGTCTATTGTGAATATGAACTCCCCCGAGCTCTCTTTAATACCCCTGCGAACGGCGGCGGCCTTTCCACCGTTCTCAAGCAGGACTACGGCACCTTGATCCCGTGCGATCTTTCTGGTGTCGTCATTTGAACCGCCATCGATCACCATCACTTCAAGTTCGTATCCCATCTTCCTTAACCGTGTTTCAGGGATATCCTGCAGTACCTCCGCTATGGCTTCTTCCTCGTTAAGTGTCGGTATTATCAGGCTGACGGTGATCATATTATGTCCCTTTTTAAGGTTCATTCAAGGTAGTACATTATCTCCATCTTGGTTATATCGGGTCTGTATTTGCGAACTATATCCACAAAACGTTCTTCCTGTGCCGAAGCGATGCTGCCGTAGATATCGTTGAAGAGGATATCTTCTTCCATCTCTTTCACCATGAGTCGCTTCTGTGATTCCGTGAGTTTGTGTTTACCCTTCTTGGAGTATTCAAGTCGAAGGTACCGTTCCAATTCGGAGAGTACTTCGGTGTAGAACCCCAGTTTCCTGGCTCTGTCGGGACCTATGTTGCGTACCAGGCCGCACGAGCGACAGTAAGGGTGAGGTGCCAGTGTGGAATCTTGGCGTTCTTTGAGGATAGGGAGCCAGTCACTTCCGCTTTTGAGATGTTCGCACAGGTAGCATACCGACCCTTCCATATCTTCTTTCTCCTTCGAGGCTTCCTTGTCCTCCATATTCAACTTTTAGAAGTCCTACCTATTTATCTTTTTGGTCTCTACGAACACAACTATTAAATAATCAAGACATAATAATCAAGACATGCAACGCTTCATAGAAAGGCTGGATAAAGAAGAGTTTCCGATAACATACGAGGTGCCGTCCCCAAGGGGAGGAAATGTAGATAAATACATCAAAATGATCGCCAAGCTACCTTTTCTGGATTCCCTTGCCGGTTTGAATGTTTGCAACAATCCCATTGGTAAGGTACACATAGATCCTGCACCGTTTGCAGGTAGGATCTTACAGGAATTGGATGTTGAACCCATAACACATCTCACCTGCAGAGATACCACATTGAGCGGGCTTCAAAAATGGCTTCTCGGAGCAGACAGTATGGGCATAAGAAATTTACTGGCAATGACAGGGGATTACGCCGTTGGTGACTATCCCGCCGAGGAGAAGATCGATACCATCAATTCCCTGGAGTTGATCACCGGTATCAAAAGATATCTCAATAACGGTCAACTGATGCCGGAACTATCCACGAGACAGTCCAGGCAGAGAAACAGATATCTTACGAAGCTTGAGACCCTGGAGAAACCCACTGAATTCAACGTGGGTGGTGTTATGCTGCCAAGACGTGCCGGAGAGATCGCCTATGCATCCAAAAAGATACAGGCAGGTGTGGACTTCTTCCAGACCCAGATAACATACGATGCCAACGAAGTTGTAGAGCTGCTGATGGAGCTGGAGGGGATAAATGACAGGCATCCCCCCGTACTAGTTAGCACGGCGCCCTTCGCTTCACCGGAAGAGATGACTTTCCTATCGGATAACGTACCTCAGGTCAATATACCTCAGGAGGTACAGAAGCGTCTTTCAGGTGCTAAGGACTTTTCTCAAGAATCCGTTGTATTCGCCGTGGAGATGTACAATGACATAATTAACAGCGCAAACGAAGCCGGATTTCGTACCAAACTAGGGGCCCACATTATACCCATGAGATCAAAGGAGATGGCTGCGAAGATAGTAGAGGAGATAATTGAATTATGAATTCCGATCTCTATCCTTGGCCGGGTAAGTACGAAACAGGTGACCCGGAATCGCCGGTAGCGGTGGTCACATTGGATGATAAATTTGAGCTGCCTGCGGACAGGACTGCCATTTGGGGTCCTATGAAGACCGAGAATCTCGGTATAGAAAAGATTGTGGCCAATACCATATCTAACCCAAATATACGGTTCGTGATAGTATGTGGCAAAGAGATCAGAGGCCATAAATCGGGAGCGTCTCTTGTTTGCCTGGCCATGAACGGGATAGATGATACGGGACGTATAATAGATGCCCCGGGAGCGGTACCATACATAGAGAATATTTCCCGGGAGGCGGTTCAACGTTTTAGGGCTCAGGTGGAGGTGATAAATATGGTGGGTACTACGGATATACATGAGATACATAAGGCGGTGGAAAGTATGTATGAGAAGGGTCCAGGTAGCTATGGTGAACCGTACATCGCCATCAGTATAAAGAAGGAAGAAATATCGAAGCTGGAGGTCGATCTAGCGCTCCACGCATCTTTGAACGTATCACCATGGGGTGATATATCACCCCTGGAGGCGAATGTAAATGTTTAGTTATAAAAAAGAACAGAAGGTATACGAGATTGGAGAGAAAAAGGTCGGAGGTCTTCCCGGAGAATTCCCTACGTTGATGGTAGGATCCATATTTTACCAGGGAGAGTTCGCTGAACCTCGGGATTCGCTTGAGCAAGTAGAGAGGCTGATCAGGCAGCAGGACGATCTATCGGACATGGTGGGGCTTAACTGTCTTGTAGATATCTTTGTGTACGAAAAGTCCGAGATACCGTGGAAGGTAGATTTTGCCTTGGATGTCATAAACGGGTATTTTTCATTGGACATACCGGACGCTGAAGTACGTATCAAGACGCTTGAATATCTAGGCGAGCAGGGTGGGTTGTATAGATTGGTTTACAACAGTATCAACCTTGGGATTACCGATGAAGAACGGCTGGCACTCAAGGAATACACGCCTTCTGCAGCGATACTCCTTGGATACAATCCACAGGATACGAGTACCCAGGGTCGGTTGGATATGATCAAGGATGGTGGAGTGCTGCTGGAGGAAGGTCTGCTTAAGCTATCTAGGGATGCGGGTATAGAGTATCCTTTGCTCGACACCGCGGCAACCCCCTTTGGAGAGGGTGCTTCGGAGGCTCTTCGAGCGATACCCGTGTTCAAGAGCGAGTTCGGACTCCCGGTGGGGTCTGCCATGCACAACTCGGTTGAAGCGTGGTTGTGGCTTGAGAAGTACGAACGTAGAAGAGAGGTCATGCCTACGGTAGATGCGGCAATAGATGCTCTTCCGCTGATACTCGGTGCGGATTTTGTATATTACGGACCCATAGAGAATGCTCATTCAGAGTTCGTTACTGCGGCTATGGTTGACAGGATAGTTGCCGAGGGGGCGGAGAGTTACTTCGGAACGGAGGTCGATGAGAGGCATCCTTATCATACCGTGTAGAGTCGATATTCAGAAAATTATTTATCAACCTTACCTTTTGCATGCCTCACTGTGGCCAACTTGAGTGTAGTTGCATGGTTAACTGGAGATGGACAGGCTCCTGGTGTATGAGGCGATCATGAGTCGCAAAAATTCTACAAGAATTTTCGGTCCCTAATCGGAATCAAAGATTCCAAACGGTCGCAAAAGTTCGTTACACTCATTCTTGTCCTCACGGGGAAAAAAATTCCCCGAAGTCGCAAAATCTCACTACGTTCCATTTCGTCCTCACGGGGAAAAAAATTCCCCGAAGTCGCAAAGATTAACTTCGTTCATCTTTGCTCCCGTAGTGTAGTCCGGCCAATCATTTCGGCCTTTCGAGGCCTGAAAAAGGCCAAAGACAGCCGAACACCCGGGTTCGAATCCCGGCGGGAGCATACTCATTGGGGTTCACATTATCCCTTTTATATAAATGG
>CAZAMQ010000032.1:0-26514 GCA_964486225.1 uncultured Thermoplasmata archaeon
TATCACTAGTACGATTGCGAAAAAAACTGCAGTGGCTGTTTTTGTTTTCATGCTTGTCTCCTCTTCGGTATTTTGTCTTCTACACGATTGCAATGTACATTTTTTAACATAGCAGGGCAATCGTGTTCTATGCGAGAGGTTGTCACACCATATAAATGTTGCGATACATCTGTAACAATCGCTAACATTCTCTGGTATTATGTCACGTGACGTTGCAAATGTATCAGTTGACTAGAAATCGGTCGACTTGAAAACAGGGACAAAACATTAATGGTACACGTCTTTTCATAAGTTCAACCGAATATGTATACGAGTATAATTAAAGAAAAGATAAACTCCGTACGGGATACGCCCTATTCGATGTTGATATATATTGCAACCATTTTCGCCTTCAACATATTTCTAGTACTGATCGGCCTGGAACTTTGTTTGTTAAGCGTAATATTATCAGTTTTAGCTATACTTATACCACTTAAATTCTACAAAGAGCCTAAGTTAAAAAAAGTGGTGGTTGCGGGAGCTATTTCAATTATTCTGATAGCAGCCGTAGGAACGATATTTCATATACATATATTATATTCGCAGGATCTAACAGTCCTCGAATCCGATAACCTTCTAAACGGTACCGTTGACAAAATTTATGGTGACACTGAAACCCTATTTAACTTCACGGTGGAAATTCGAAACGAAAGTAACTACAATTATACCGTCTACGTCAACATCACCTTTTTTGGAGACGACGGATCGTCACAGGAGATATATAATGAGATGCGTCCACTGAACAACGGCAGCTATCAATGGGAAACCCGACTAGATGAAAAACAATATTATCACCATTTTACCCTGGAGGCCACTAGAGGAAATGAAACTCTCTGGGAAAGTACAGAATCCACATTCGGTCCGTTATTGATACCGAAAGGAACCGCCACGCTTAACATATTTATCATGAGATTGGTATCTCCTATCATAACCTTTCTAATATTTGCTTCTCTCGTCTGGTGGAAAAAGGGACTAGACAAAAGTAAGAGTTCGAGCGTAAAAGGATTGGAAGAAAAAGAGAGAGCTTTAGAGGATTCGTGTCCGGAGTGCGGTGCGTTACTCAAGGGTAAAGACGAATGCCCCGATTGTGATTGGAATAAGAAAGAAGAAAACATTCCGGTACAGCAAAAAGGCAGAGTAAAATGTCCGGATTGTAGGCATCTGATAGTTTCCGATAATGATTCATGCCCCTACTGCGGAGCGGAGATAGAGGGGTGAGATATTGGAAAAAGAGAAAAAATGGTTCTGTGTGTTTCTTATCATCACCATATTATATGCATCAATGATATTTGCCTTATCCTCTTCTCCTGACCCACCGGGAAGTGCTGAAGGTAAAAGTGCCGTCCCCTACTTCAGCCATGTAGCTCATACTGCACTTTACTTTGGTTTGGCCTTTTGTGTATTAGAAACCTTGAAACGCTACCCCGATGGTATTGACATTAATATCTATATACTGACCTTTGTGATAGTGGTACTATACGGTATAAGCGATGAGGTCCATCAATATTTCGTTCCTTACCGAACCTTTATGGTCATAGACATATTTTTCGATACGGTAGGTGCGAGTATTCTTGTTATCGGAAGATACATACTAGATAAAAAAGAAAATTTTTTTATATCTCACACTTTAAGGTGAATAGAGATGATAGAAATGAAACTACAAACAATAAAAGTGGAAAAAGAGGAGGAGATGAACATTATCATAGGCCAGAGTCATTTCATAAAAACAGTTGAAGACCTCTACGAAGCCCTGGTTACCTCGGTACCGGATATCAAATTCGGTATCGCCTTTTGCGAAGCATCGGGAGATAGGCTTGTAAGATTCGATGGTACGGATGATAAATTGACTGAACTAGCCGTGACGAATGCAAGAGCTATCAATGCAGGACATATGTTCATAATAATATTGGAGGGGGTTTACCCTATCAATGTACTACCTGCAGTAAAGAACGTACAAGAGGTATGCAATATTTACTGTGCGACGGCAAATCCTGTAAATGTCGTTATTGCGAAAACGGAGGACGGCCGGGGTATAATGGGTGTAATTGACGGCAGCCCGACGGTAGACATCGAATCCGGTGAAGATAAAGAATGGAGAAAGGATCTACTGCAAAAGATAGGGTACAAGTGCTGACTTCAAGCGCCGAATTTATCTGCATGTCCCGATAGGTCCATCAGGATATTCACCAGGTCTTGACCTCTTACCCGCGATAAACCGCCTATGACACAGGAGCGCTCATCGTATGATTTAACCTCATCAACTCTTACCTGCGGACCGACTATGGTCAATGGGAGTGGATCTCCACTGTGATCCTTGACGGGAACTGGTGTCGAATGATCGCCGGTAAAGGCAATATATTCTTGATCCATATCGTCAAATAACTCTAGAGCACTGTCGAGCCTCTCTATAAATTCCACCTTTTCATGGGCCAGTCCGTCATGGCCGGAAAGATCGCATCCTTTAATATTGATCAGGACGAAGTCATATTCCTGTATAGCATCTTTAGCTCTGCGATGAATAGCTTCTATGTCTGTATCCATTCCCCCGGTTGCTCCTTCTACCTCTATTATATCCATACCCGCCATAAGACACACACCTCGTACAAGTGGTATACCGGCTATCGCCGCACATTTCATACCCGTCCTCTCAGGTAATGATTTGATGTGGGGAACGGTCCCCGAGCCACGGGCAAGTACTATGTTAGCAGGTTTTTCTCCCATCTCTACTCTTAACTTATTTACAGGATGTTCTGAGAGTATTTCCATGCTCTTTTGTGTGAATTCGTTTAATATTTCTGCGGTTCTAGCATCATCTTCTTTATCTGAAAGAGGTTTTGATTTCAAGTAGGGTACCTCTTCCTTATGGGGATCTACATCGCTCACATTAGATCCTAATCCATCACCCTTGAATATCAATACACCTCTATGCTCGACCCCTTCTTCGAAAACAAAATCGATCCTAATATCAATTTCGTTGATCGCATCCGATAACTCCTTCGTACCCTCCTTTATCCTTCCCGCCCTTCTATCGGTAATCAATCCGTTTTCAATGGTAGAAAAGTTACATCTGAAAGCTATTTCTCCCGGCTTGACCTTTATACCTATCCCTGCGGCTTCAAAAGGTCCTCTACCGGTATAAACTTCAAAGGGGTCGTAGCCGAGGAGCGCCAGATGGCCTGTATCGCTACCGGGTATTATCCCCGGGGTGATGGTATCCATAATCCCGTTGATTCCTCTTTTAGCCATACTGTCAAGATTTGGGGTTTTTGCAGCTTCAAGAGGTGTCCTGTTATCAAGTTCTTTTACCGGGCGATCGCCTATACCGTCGTATATCATCATCAGTATGCTATTAGCCATATTATCACTATCGTAATTATCATAGATATAGATATTGCTATCGTGTTTACGGACGATTTACCTATTAAGCCTTTTTGTTCAAGAGTAGCTCCGAGAAGGCTGTCAAACTGGCAGCTGATAAAACCCATGGTGATCCCGATGAACGGCCATGCTGGGGGAAAGGTTATATCGGACAGGTGATGAAAAATTATGTAGGCGACAAAGAAAGTATATGCAGATCCAAATAAGGCCCACATCTCACCGTAGAGGGAAATTCCTCCATCGGTACCAGGGGAAACTCTCTTTCCAGTAGTTATCAGATATACTTTATCAGAAAGCATACCCATCTCGGAGGCAAGTGTATCCGAGGCCGCACAGGCCACCGAGGTCACGAATAGAAGTATAGCTAGATTATTTTCAAGATAACCTAAACCGAGTAAATTTCTTCCACTTGCGGGCGAGTTGAATATGGCAATTATCACGGGGACGATCCCATTTGCGAGAACATTGATCGCCCCCCTCTCTCCCTTTTTCCCCTCCTGAAGATCCTTGGTTATTTTATAATTGAATTTGTAACGTGTAGCAAGAAATGCGCTGACGAGAAATATCAACAGCAGCAGGATCCACAAAACACCACCCATGACGCCTAGGATCATACCGATAAAAAATGCAGTGACGGAGCCCCGAATATCCAGCATACCTCGTATATACGTAAAGTATGCAAATAATGAACAAATAATGATTACCAAACATAATTCAAGAATACTCATCGTATAGCGAAGAATAAGGAGAGAATATAAATCTTGTCATGTATATTACATCGTATGGAAGACGTTAGAAGAGTTGGTAAAACCTTCGATGCGATCGCTAAACACTTCGATAAAACAAGGCAAAGACCATGGAAAGAGGTGGTTGATTTTTTGAAAGGTGGTTCTGGTAAATTACTGGACATGGGCTGTGGAAACGGCAGACACCTGAAGGTCGCACTGGAATTTAGCTATGATATAGTAGGACTGGATGCTTCTCGAAAGTTGTTAGATATTTCCATTAAAAAGATGTTTGGTAAAGGGTCTCTGATTTGCGGAGATGTAAAGGGACTGCCATTTAAGGAAGATAGTTTCGATACTGTCATCTACATAGCTACCATACACCACCTCAGTGAAGATCGTGTAGATAGCCTAAAAGAGGCGAAGCGTGTTTTGAAACCGGGCGGTCGCATACTAGTTTCCGCATGGGCTAGGGAACAGGACAGATGGGAATTGGAAGAGGGTGAAAGCGATGTTCTGGTTCCATGGCACCTTGAAGACGGAAGAATAGTGGATAGGTATTACCATCTGTACACCCTTGATGAATTGGCGGACGATGTTGAAAAAGCTGATATTAAACTCGTCGAAGCCTTCGATAGTAACAACAATAATTACGTTGAAGGCAGGAAATGGATATGAGTTTATAAGTTTCACACGTAAAAAACTTATATACCAGACTATGCTTGTACAGTTTGCTAGGTCTAACCGGGGCGTTAGGCGTGCCCTTATACACCGAAATCGTCGATATGCGGGGGTGACCACCGGGGACGGCGTAATCACCCCGTGGATGAGCCAGATCCTAACGATGAGATTTCGTCCTTCGGGATCGAAGGTGACCTGGGAGTCGACCGGAGGGTCGAGATCCCTTGTCTTTGCCATGGAAATCGGGTCAGGCCCGGAAGGGAACAGCCTTTACATGGACTATCGATGCTCGATGGGTTGCGGGGTCGAGAAGGGGTCTGGAGAACTCATCAGCGTGGTGAGCGCCAACCTCGGCGACCTAGCATTTTTTGATTCACACATATTTTGTGGAGAGATAGATACCTAATAGGGTGATTGATGCGCCTATAACCGTTAGTAAAGGAGGGGTTTCCGAGAGAATTATAAAAGCGAGCACGGAGGCACAGATAGGTTCTCCTAACAGAGTGGTAGAAACCCGCCTTGCGTCTAGATATTTAAGAACCCAGTTATACAGTGTATGACCGAATATAGTGGGAATCAGTGCCAGTGCAAAGAAAAGAAGATACTCTCTAGACGGGTATATCTTAAATGAGGTGGAAAAACCAAATGAAAATAAGGCTAAAAAAATAGCTGAAGTAGAGTAAACTATGAATGCATAAGGAACTACAGATATTCTCCTTCTCACCTCTCTACCCCTGATCAAATATCCCGCTACAGCGAGCATTCCGATGATAGCCAATATATCACCTATAATAGACCAGCGGGCGGCGGTATAACTCGAGAAAGCCATTATTGTTATTCCCACAAGGGCAAACAGTATAGCAAGATAGGCACCTCGTGACGTTTTCTCGTTGAGATACCATCCGGAAATCCAGGCCACCACTATGGGGTGTGCTGACACAAGAACAACGGATGAAGCAACAGAGGTGTAGTTGAGAGATGAAATCCATGCTGCGAAATGGACGCTCAAAAAAAATCCTGAAGTGATCAATAGGAACCACTGTCTTTTATTTAATTTTTTTATCTCTTTGATGTAAGCTGGTATAAAGGGTAAAAGGATGATAGATGAAAAAAACATCCTGTAAAAGGCGATGGAGATAGGATGTGAATCTGATAATCGAATAATTATTGCTGCAAAAGAAACTGAAACTACAGCTAAGGGAAGTACAATTCTTGGATTTTCTATAAATCTTGAGCGTTCCATAACATCTACATGATAATTGATGATAAATAAGTAACTTTTCTGTAATATAACCGATAGTATTAATAACATGGTTAAACATATGTTATTTAAGGTGAAGGAAAAAATGAAGAAAAAGAGGGAAAATCATGAAGAGACATATAAAAATATTGATAATCGATGATAACCCCGACGATAGAGCCCTAGCTTTCAGGGAACTTAGGCGAGAATTCCCCAACATCGAAGTTGAAGAGGTCATCGATGCTGATGAATTTAGAAAGGCTCTACAAAAAGATGACTTCGACTTGGTTATTACAGATTACAATATAAGATGGACAGATGGTTTGAATGTGTTGGAAAAGGTGAAAAAACGATGTCCTGACTGTCCAGTTATCATGTTCACCGGAACAGGCAGTGAAGAAATAGTCGTACAAGCTATGAAAGGCGGACTCGACGATTACGTGGTCAAGACCACGACTCATTTTGTTCGATTACCCGCGTCAGTTCGTTCGGTTTTAAAGTCTAGAGACGAACGGCTCGCTAGACAAAGGGCAGAAGAATTGTACGAAAGGTTATTCGAGAATATACCCATCGGTCTTTACTGTGTAAAGCCCAATGGTGAGATAATCGCGGTAAACGAAGCGTTGGTGAAGATGCTTAAGTATCCGAACAGAGAAAGTTTGATGGATATCAAAGCTGAAAAAATCTTCACCGATCCGGAAGAACGTGAGACTTGGTTAAATCTATTGATAGAGAAGGGAACAGTCACAAATTATGAGAATATGCTCAAAACTTACGAAGGAGATATCATCTGGATTATCGAAAACGCGCATATTATTCGTGACGAAGAGGATAAAATTGCATATATCGAAGGTAGTTTAACGGATATAAGCGAAAGGAAAGCGGCGAAAATCGAGTTGAAAACAACAAAGAAAAAGGTCGAACAGCTGCATACAACAGCCAATATCTTGGCTAACTACGAGACTGAACAAGAAGTCTTCGATCATGCCATAGGTGCGGCTAAAGATATATTAGGATTTGACTCGTCTAGCATATTGATATATGAGGAAAAAGATTTGGTCATACGGAAAAGTTCAAATGAATCTCTCGAAGAGGGTACACGTTATCCATTGGATAGGGGTATCGTTGGAAAAACTTTTAGAGAGAAAAAGACCTTTTTGATATATGATATAATAGACCAGCCCGAAGCAAAACCCGCTAAAAAAGAGTACCGTTCAGCAGTCTCCGCCCCCATCGGCGATATAGGCGTATTTCAGATAATATCCAATGAAGTTGGTCACTTTGATGAATACGATAAGGACCTTGTTGATATACTCGTTTCGCACACGTTTGAAGCCCTTCGGCGCATCCGATATCAAGGTGAATTAAAAGAAAGTGAAAAATTGTATCGAAGTATAATCGAAAACTCGGGTACGGCAATGGCTATCATCGAAGAGGACATGACAGCATCGATGGTTAATAAAAAAATGGAAGATTTAACCGGATATACAAGGGAGGAATTGATCGGTATAAAAAAATGGCCAGAATTCGTTGTTGAGGAAGATCTGGATAAATTGAAAAAATATCACGAGATGCGAAGAGAAAACACGGATTCGGCGCCATCGAGTTACACCTTCAAATTCATCAACCGTTACGGGGATACGAAAGACGTTTTCGCCAAAGTATCCATGATTCCGGATACAAAAAAAAGTATATTGTCTCTGCTGGATATCACGCATAATTTAAAAACGTTAAAAGCATTTGAGGAGAGCCAGGAGATGTTCAGGGTTATCTTCGAAAACAGCAAACAAGGAATGGCCATATTGGATGTCAATGGAAACATATCGGAGGTCAATAACGCATTTTGTGAAATCATTGAGCAGAAAGATAATGAATTAACGGATAAACAAATTAATGATTTTATATCTGAAAATGAACAAAAAGAGTTCGAAAAAGAGATCAAAGCGGTAGTCAAGGGGGCGCGAAAAATGTGTGAAGCCGAATTGACATTGACCGGTAATGATGGAAAAACATTTACAGAGCACATTAACATTTCATCTGTAAAGGATTATGAAGGAAAGGTAAGACTCATGCTTGCTTTCATAAACAAACGCTCTACCAAAGAGAGCGGTAAAGGCTGATGTTCAATGGAAGGGAATAAAAACACAGAGCTCCAAGAAAATGGAATTATAGACAGAGAGGAAGAATTGGAGATATTAAAAGAAAGTATAGACCTCTTGGAAAGTGAAAGTAAGGGAGGCGTTATCATATTGTCCGGTGAGACGGGGATAGGAAAAACTTTTCTGGTAAGAAGTTTAAAAGATCATATTGAGGGAAGAGGTTTTAACTGGTTAGAAAGTGTGTGTATCTCTAGAGATGCGGAACCGTTCAACCCACTGATAGAGAGTTTCAGCTTATTTGTAGAGGAACAAAAGAAGCCTTATCTCAACCTTCCCATGAGCATCGGGATGTTTCATAGAAAAGATGAAATGGAAGACATCGAAAAGATCTTTAATAAATCAGACCGCACCATCCAGCGGGCTATGGATTTCATCGAAGATATAACGGATACAACACCCATGGTGCTGTTTATTGAAGATATGCAATTGGCTGATAAATATACCCTTTTATTCATAAGGTATCTTTCAGCTAATATGGGTAGCAATAAATTATTATTGATATGTGCCTACCGACCGGAAGACGCTACAGATCATAATTTTCTTAAAGAAACACTTAATTTTATGTTTCACCGAAAACTACACAAAGAGATAAATTTAAAACCCTTTGGCATGGATCATACAAGAGAATTAATCTTATCCATCACCGGAGTTGATCCACCGAATTATTTTGTAGAGGTTTTTCATCAAAGTACCGATGGAAATCCTCTCTTCATGGTTGAAACCTTGAGATCCATGTTAACCAATGACATAATAGATCCATCCGAAGGAAGATATATCTCAGAACCGGACGAAATTGAGTGGCCCACTGTTGTAAGATACACGTTGGAAAGAAAAATTATCAAGCTAGATGACGCAACTAAAAACTTTTTGCAATATATAAGCATACTCAGACCGGATTTTTCCTTTACATTGGTTGCTGAATATGTAAACATGGATGAAATGGACGTGTTGGATGCTATTGACACTCTTTTAGATTTTGATATCCTAAAGGAAACGAACAAGTCGGAAAGGTACAAGTTCTCACATCATGCGGTAAAGGATATATTGTTAGAAAACCAAAGTTCCGGTAAAAGACGATTATTACACAAAAAGGCAGCCGAAGCTATCAAGGCATGTTATAAGGACAATTTAACGGATTATTACGAAAATTTGGGCTATCACAGCAGCTCAGCGAGGCTGCACGATGAAGCGGTTGAATACTACTATAAAGCCGCCCGAAACTACGAAGATGATGGAGATGTGGATAATGCAATTGATAACTATCTAAAGGTTGATAGATTGTCACAGAAATATAACATACGGGATGTAGTCGAAGAAGATTATTTGGAGAGAGCCGGAGAACTGTTGTATAAAAAGGGCAGTGCATTGATAGAGGAGGGAGATAGCGATGTGGGACGAGAATGTATTGAAAAGGCGATGAATCTATTCGAGAGGATTGGCATGGAACAGCGTACGGATGAATGTAGAAAACTTTTTGACGGCATGCTGTGAAATACACTGTTCCATTGTAAAATATTTATAAGAGATACATCATCCCCATCTAATCTAGTATAACATAACCTTGTTACGCACATAACTGCGGGTCGACGTGGAAAAGGATTTCCACTAACTCCTCGTCGCTCATAAAAATTCGCAACTGCGGGTCGACATGGAAAAGAATTTCCACTAACTCCTCGTCGCTCATAAAAATTCGCAACTGCGGGTCGACATGGAAAAGAATTTCCACTAACTCCTCGTCGCTCATAAAAATTCGCAACTGCGGGTGTAGTGTAGTCTGGTATCACTCAAGCTTGCCAAGCTTGTCACTCGGGTTCAAATCCCGGCGCCCGCATCCATCTTATTCTCTCGGGTTCATGAACACGATTACTTGTCGATCGTGTGAACAAACCAAATGATGAACGAGAAAGAGTTACAACAAAATAAAAACACCCTTTTCGTTCCCTCGATATTTTCCGAGAGATTGATTGAAGATGTAATCGGAACATATTGAATCTAGGATCTCCTTGAGAGAACAATTGCACCTCCGGTCACAAAATAGTTTTGCTTCAGCGTTCGATAGACCATCACTCATGTTTTTCTGGTACGGGAGCACTTACTCCAAAAACCGAAATTCTTCGAATATACCCATGCTCCCGCAACATTTTTATCACCCGGTCGGGTTGAACCGTACATGAGACAGGATTTGCCAAAGGATGATAACCATAGAAAAAAATCCATAGCTCCCAGAAACTGCTTCATCGACCCCATGGCCCGGATAGTAGGCGATGTGTTCGTGGGCCAAGGCACGGCACTATGGCCGGGAGCAGTAGTGGAAGGTGGTCAGACTCGGGTAGGTGAGGACGTAATAATCATGCCTAAGGCCCATTTGGGGGAAAATACATCTATCGGAGACAGAGCATTCATCGCCCCGGGCGCAAGACTTGAAAAGTGTACCATAGGTGAAGACACCTTCATAGGCATGGATACCATTATATGTGAAGGTGCAGAAGTGGGTGAAAGCTCGGTGATAGCCCATGGAACTGTCATCCCTAAAGATATGAAAATTCCCGAAAGATCTATCGTAAAGGGTACACCCGGCAAAATAGAAGGCAGTGTGACGGATGAAACCATGAGGAAGATATCTGAGGTCCGCTCTAAACTGAACTGGAGAAAGGAGGAGGTTAAAATAATGCTCAAAAGAGGCGAGTCGTTGGGAGTGAACGACATACCGAAAAGACCCGACGTGATTTTTGATGAATTCAAAGAGACCGGTGAGAAAGGGACTATAGAACGTGAGGCGAAGTTCTTGAAAATGTTCGGTCTCGAATTTTAGCCGTAAAAAAGAAAGGTGGTGGGGCCGCCGAAATTCGAATTCGGGTACCAGGCTCCCAAAGCCCGAAGGATGGACCAAGCTACCCCACGGCCCCGTTGAGTACACTTGTTAAAGTCATTTACAATATATAATTTCTGTAAAGGCCGGAGTCACACATATTCAAAATGTATTAGTATCAGGTGCAGTTTATCCCAAAATAGGAGAAGATAACGTGAAGCGGGAAAACATAAAAGTCGCCGTACTGCGCATCGAAGGCACTAACTGTGAAGAGGAATCCTACCTCGCATGGAAGAGATTAGGTGCAGCTTCCGAAAAGGTCCACCTAAAACAATTACAGGGTGATGACGTCACTTCCCGGGAGAAGAGGGATATCGAGGATTACCATATCCTTATGATCCCCGGTGGATTCTCAGCGGGAGACTATATCAGAGCCGGGGCCATCTTCGGTGCCAGGATGAAAAGTGGCTTACGAAAACCTTTGAAAAAATTCGTCGAAGACAGGAAACCCGTTTTAGGTGTATGTAATGGGTTTCAAGTACTTGTGGAGATGGGATTTCTACCGGCTATCAACAAAACTGTTTCCGATATACCGGAAGCTGTACTTGCAACCAACGACAGCAATAGATTCGAGTGCCGCCCCACCCTCCTCAGTGTGGAAGAGAATAGTAAATGCGTTTTTACCCGTAATTATGCAGATAACGAGGTCGTATTATTCCCATGCGCCCATGCCGAGGGTAAATTCACACTAGAGAGTCAAGAGCAGCTTGAACTCCTGAAAAAAAAACAACAGGTGGTGTTCAGGTATACTTCACCGAACGGCGAACCCCCGGAATATCCATGGAATCCAAACGGTTCAATAGACAATATAGCAGGGATATGCAATTCAAAGGGCAATGTTTTGGGATTGATGCCCCATCCCGAAAGAGTTTTTAACGGTATCACAAATCCCGAATGGACAAGAAAGGGTTTGAATAACAGTAAAGGTGATGGGAAACCTCTTTTCGAAAGCGCACTGGAGTACGTCGAAAAAAATTTCTGAATATACGATCATCGAGTGTAAACTACCACCATGAGATCATCTTCGTCCTTCAAGTTGAGAACGCTTCGAAGGTGATGTTCGGATATGACCTCCAAAATATTCTCGTGCGTTGTTCGTCTTGGAATCACTACCGCCGATTTCAAACCATTTACTTCAGCCGGAAATGCCTTTACATCACCAAAATCAACATCATCCTCGACAAAACCCTCTATTGTTATACCTTCTAATTCTTTCAACCTATCCAACTTATCTACTTCTTCAGTGTAAATGTTAAGGGAACCCTTTACCGGGTCTATACCAAGCCTGTGGATAAATTGCTCACGATACCTCTTTTCAGCGAGGAATCCTTTTCCTCTTCCAAAACCAGTCTTAACCCGACCTTTTATTAGCAGCCTTTCCGGTGATTCCATATTATACACACCAAAGAGGTACCGTTATAATATTTCCCCTATCAGCTCCAGATGTGATTTACTTCTAAGAGATATCACCGGTACATTTTTTTTTCTAAGCCTATCTATCAGTTTTTTATCATTGGTGACGACTGCACCACCGGTCTTTTCCGCTGCCTCCAGGATGCCGTCATCTCGTCTTTTATTAACTTGTATAACTGTATATCTAGCGGCCAGCTGCAAAGCATCCCTTCTACCGAGGACTTTCAGTTCTTCCATGACCGAGCTAGGCACGAACACTTCCGGATTGCCCAACATCCTTTCCAGCTCCGTATCTAGATTTATACCGAACTGGAAGGGCATAACGAGTGCATTGGCATCTAGTAATACTGTGGTCATGTTTATCGTATATACCCTTCATCTTCTAAGTAATTAATAACGTTGTCCACGCTTTCCTTGATGGTTTCCTTGTGTGTTTCGAGAACAATTTCGGGGTTCTCCGGCTCCTCATATGGGTCCGAAATACCTGTAAAATTTTCTATTATGCCTTTCCGTGCCTTTTTGTACAGACCCTTAACGTCTCTTTCCTCGCAAACCTCAACCGGACATTTAACGTAAACCTCGATGTAGTTGGTGACCATGTCTCTTATCTTACCTCGTCGCTCTATATAGGGGGATATGAAGGCGGCAAGAACGCAAACGCCGTTGCGTGACAGCATCTGTGCAAGGAAACTGACCCGCTCGATGTTCTTATCTCTATCTTCCTTGGAAAAGCCAAGGTCATACGTGAGATGCTGCCTTACAACATCTCCGTCAAGTCTCTCCACAAGTTCACCGTATTCCCTTTCGAGTATTACAGCTACCCGTTCGGCCACCGCGGACTTCCCGGAGCCGGAAAGACCGGTGAACCAAAGTACGAATCCTTCTTCGATATTTTCCTTTTCCCAGTGCTGTTCACTTGGGATTATATGTTCGTTGTGTTTCATGCTAACATCTCCAATATTTCTTGTATGAATTCTCTATCGCTCTTTGGGATCACCATACCCACGACGTCACTTTTACCACCTGCGGAGTACCCTTTTTTTCTTGCCCTCTCGATCACGGAATGAGAATCTTTCATAGGACCCCTTATGTATATCTGGATATTATTGTCCATGAATCGTTCGTTTACCACAAATGTTATCTTGTCCTCATTGGCCCATGCGACCTTCCTGGTCACCGTCGAGATGATGTTGTAGGGCGAATCCATCTCTTGATACAATACACCCGGCTTAATCTCCGCTCTTTCGGCGTTTACCTCGCATTCGATGGCCGAATCCAACTCTGTAATATTTTCCTTCAAGTCACGCCGGTTCAATATACTGTTATGATCTTCTATATTCATCAAGAACCAGGGCGTCCTTTCGACTTCTTTTTTCATGCCGAGCTTGTAATTGGAATCCAGTAGGGCTATCACTTCCAGTAATGTGTCGAAATCCGTGTCTAGAGCTTCCAGCACATTACCCACTATATTTATGGCATACTCATTATCAAGGAGTTTTCGTTCTCTGTCCCCGAATGCACCTAGGACGAACAATAGGTCTGGTGTATTATCCAGGTATTCGCCGACAACCCAGGAAGTGCTTGGATATCGTTCGGGCGATTCACCGTCTATTATAGGATTCTGATGCAGATAGACATCGTGTGTATCCTGAAGGTGATGGTCGAAGATGTATACACGTCCTAGGGTCTTCAAAAATCCTATTGAATCCTCAGGAAGTGCCATATCAACCACTATGACAAAATCTGCGTTGTGTGTTATTAACTCTTTTCTGTCGTTTGCGTTAATATAGTAGTTTCCGATGCTGGGTGTAAAGGTTGTTATGACATTTTTATCATCCAGCTCTCTTAGTAGTAAAGCCGCCGAACACATTCCATCGGTATCCCAATGATGTACAAGGATGCCACTCTTACCGTGCATTTCGTCCATCGCGATCAATCCCTTATTCAACGAACTTTTTCTCCGTTTCGATGACCGTACTGGCTACTTCCGGTCTCATCATGTGTGGTGGAGGTGTCTTTCCTTCTACCAGCATAGCCCTCATCTTTCTTCCGCTGAAATTTTCCCTGACCTCTTCACCATGGGGACATATGAAGCCGTCCACGGCACCACCACATTTCTTGCAATATGTGAAGGATTTGAAGAATATAGGGGTGATGCCGATATCCGGAAATTCATCGAATATATCCTGAGCTGCATAGGGTCCGTAGTAATCACCTACTCCGGCATGATCCCGCCCTACGATAAAATGGGTACAGCCGTAGTTCTTTCTGATTATCGAGTGAAATATGGCTTCCTTGGGTCCGGCATATCTCATCTCCGCTTCGAGTATACTCATGACCGCTCTATTTTTTAGATAGTAATTTTTCATTAGTACGTCGTAGGTTCTCAGTATAACTTCATCTGTAAAGTCACCTGACTTCTTCTTGCCGATGATAGGATTGATAAATATGCCATCCACAAAGGTGAGAGCGGTCTTCTGTATGTATTCGTGGCCGTTATGTGGCACATTCCTTGTCTGGAATCCGACCACCGTCCTCCAGCCTTTCTCCTTGAAAAGAACCCTTGTTTCTATGGGTTTTAAGGCGTACTGTTCGAAAGGATTGTCTACATCATTGAGTTGAATTATTTTTCCTCCGATGATATGGGTCCCCATATGCATCACCTTATCGACTCCGGGATGTTCTATGTCCTTGGTACCATACACTCTTTCTGCAAATTCTTCCTTATCGTAAGTATAGATATCTTCTACGTCCATCAAACAGAAGGCTTCTCCGTCTTCTGATCGGAGTATTATCTCGTCGCCTTCGGAAAATTCTTTGACCTTTTTATCAGACGTGTCTAGTACGATGGGGATGGTCCAGGGCACATCATTGGACAATCTTGAATGTTCAAGTACGCTCTCGAAGTCGTCCCTGCAGAGAAATCCTTGAAGAGGGCTGTATAGGCCTGATGCAATGTTCTGGGCATCCTTTCTGAGGGCACTAGACAGTTTGAGGGACGGCATCTCTTTAGCATTTTCGATGATCTGTTCTCTGCGTGTTCTGGAAACGATCCGGTTGATCAGGGTTCCACCGTGTGGTTGTGACATCCGTATCACTCTAATCCAGGTAACCCAATGCTCTGAGCCTTTCCTTTACCTTTTCTTCGTCTTCCTTGGAAAAGCTCTCCTTCTGTTTTTCCTCTTCTTCTATGCTGGATATCACCTGTCGTAATACATAGGTAACATAGCTGGATATGGAGGTGAATCCAGTGCCTTCCATGCGTTTCTTTATCTTCTTTGCCAACGGTATCGGTATGGAAACCGTGGTGTATTTTTTCTCTGTCATGATATATCACTATATTTGATTATATTTAATTAACAGTTATTAGAAACCCCTATTTATACCTTTTCCAATGCTAAATCGGTACAATTAGTTTTAAATATTATCCATGAATAACTCCTTCGTTATTACTTCACCACGAGTGTGAATGATATGAACAAAGATAAGATACTGGACATAGTAAGAAAAGAGAAGGTAAAGTTCGTAGAGATGCAGTTCATGGATATATTGGGAGGTGTCAAAACCGTTTCCATACCTGCTTCACATCTGGGCAGAGCGATAGAGGAAGGAGTTCTATTCGATGGTTCATCTATAGTTGGCTATGCCACGGTGGAGGAGTCTGACCTCAGAGCGCATCCCGACCTCAATACGTTCTTGATCTTCCCTTGGACCGAAGAAAATATCAAAACAGGAAGGTTGATCTGCGACATATATGATTCTGATGGCAAAAGATTCCAGGGAGACCCAAGGTACATACTGCAAAGATACATGACAAAGGCAAATGAAATGGGCTACGAATTCAACGTAGGACCCGAGTTCGAGTTCTTCCTCTTCAAGCTTGACTCCGACGGAAATCCAACCACAAAACCGGATGATACCGGCGGTTACTTTGACCTCATGCCCCTGGATAGAGCGGAAAAGGTACGAAAAGAGTGCAATCTCTACTTCGAAGATATGGGATTCGAGGTTGAAACATCACACCATGAAGTTGCCTCCGGCCAGCACGAGATAGATCTGAGGTATAACGATGCAATGACCATAGCCGATCAGATACTCACACTGAAGCACTGTATAAAAACCGTTGCAAGGTTAAACGGTCTGCATGCAACATTTATGCCAAAACCCATCGCAGGCGTTAACGGGACAGGCATGCACATCCATCAAAGCTTGTTCAACCCCAAGGGAAACAACATATTCTACGACCGGGACAAATCCATGGGAATCAGTGAGGTTATGAGACACTATCTTGGGGGATTGTTAAAATATGCCGAGGAGATGTGCGGTATCCAGGCATCGACCGTTAACTCGTACAAAAGATTAATCCCGGGTTACGAAGCACCGGTTTATGTGTCATGGTCCCATCTAAACAGAAGCGTACTAGCAAGGATACCCGATGGTAGAGATAAAGGAACAAGGATCGAGATAAGAAATCCCGACCCGGCAGGAAACCCGTACCTGCAATTCGGGGTACTGTTAGCTGCCGGGTTGAAAGGTATCAAGGAAGGTATCGAACCCCCGGCACAGGCACAGGGAGATATATTCACCATGCCCAGGGAGGAAAGACTGAAGAAGGGAATACGTTCCTTACCCTCTAATTTGGGCCACGCGCTTTCCGTGATGGAAGAGAGCTCATTCATGAAGGAGACACTCGGAGAACACACCTTCCGGCATTTCATACACAAGAAGAGGGACGAATGGAACGAATACAGGCAGCAGGTTACGGATTGGGAGGTAAAGACTTATCTGCATCGATTATGATGTACGGTCAGATGAATAAACCACAACCGCTTTGGCAAGAACGAGCATTGGTGATAGGCAGTACTTTAGCCGTGGCGGACCTGCATATAGGATACGAAAGTGAGCTCCGAGACAAGGGGTTCAGCGTACCGTCACAGACTTCTAGGATGGTAGAAGATATAACCACATTATTGGTTGAAACAGGCGTGGAAAAATTGATCATTAACGGGGACATCAAGCATAACATCCCAGGTGGTAGCTGGCAGGAGTACCGGGAGATACCGATGGCAATAGATACATGGCTCAAAGAAATTGAAGAGATACATCTACTCAAGGGTAATCACGACGGAGACGTTAAAAGTTATTTGCCTTCGGATGTTATCATTCATGATCCTCATGGAGTTGTGATGGATGGAATAGGATACTTCCACGGACATGCACGACCATGTCAGGATGTCTTGGAAGCAGATATGAAAGTATTTGCCCACACCCATCCTGCTATCACCCTACACGATAGTTTGGAAAGAAATGAAAAATACCCTTGCTGGGTGAAGTTGAGATATCTTTTCGAAGATGTCGAAGGTCAAGGCATACTTATGCCCAACTATAACGATCTTCTCGGTGGGATAAGCATCAACGAAAGGGGCTATCTCGGCCCCTTTTTAAAGAACATAGAGATACTAGAAGAAAAGGTTTATCTTCTTGATGGGACTTGTCTCGGAGAGAGAAGTAACCTGATAATACCGGGTAGATAACTCAATCAATATATATGGGTACGGCGAGAACCACTCTCGATGTGGAGAGTCCTACTCTTTTGGCAGCTATTCCGCCTTTGATCATCACTTCCCCTTTAACGTTATGAACATTGGCGGTCCTCAATGCACTGCCGACCGCTATACCTAGGTCGATCACCCTGAATACACAGTTTGGCCCTTCAAAGATGTCTTCTTTCCTTATCTTGGACAACTCCTCACAACTAGAAAAGCCGCATGCCTGACAGTCCAATCCAAGTGTTGTATCGTCGTCCAGCCCCACCAAGATAAGGTCCTTAGAATTCCGTATGCTCTCCCCCATCTGGCTGTAGATTTCGTCATCATTCTTTTCAGCCATCTGAAACATCTCCTCGACCAATATCTCCCTTTCCGCTTCATCCAACACGGTTACATCCAGGCGAGATGGCATATCTTCTCTATGTGTGTTCACGGCGGAGATCGCCATTAATTTCGCCACTATATCCGTTTCTACATCCATATTCGTCACATCTTTTAATCTATAAATAATGGAGGGTGTATTAACTTTATCGTAGTTACTTACCTTTCATGAGGGTCAACGGATGTAAAGAGCGCGATGATGGAACCCAGAAGAGTGATCAACCCGGCTATGGTTCCTACGGGCCCTCCCAGTGTTATCAACACTATCGATAATATAACTACAAATATTGCAAAAACGCTATCATCTCGGGACATTTTTACATATGACAAGATAAGGGCTAAACCGAAAAAGAAATTGATAAAAAATTGAAAGATGAATGAAGGAGGTGAATGGACAAGGCTATTTATTAAAAAATGAAAGAAACCGAGTCCTACGGCAATGTAGGCACCTATTATTATTAGGATGGAACCAAGGGACATCTTCTCCAGGTCGTCTATGGACCTAGGTGATTTTTCCAATATCTCGTCCAGCAGGTCACGTTCCATGCCCTCTAATCAGGGAGGGAGTATAAATCCTTTGTCGAGTAAAAATTAATAAAGCCATCATTGTATTACAGTGAGCATGCGTCTTATAGTCTCTTCGAAGGAAGATACCGCCAGTCAAAATATATTAAATAATCTTTTAGAATATGATTGGGAAACTACGGGGCGGTGGCGGGGTAATCCGATATACCAGAAGGAAAATGACCGGATAGCCACTGTAAACCAGCACCACATCTATGCAGAAGGTATAGATAAAGAACTCTCCGAAATTTTGGGGTCTATAGATCATATGGTCTTCATATCCAAACATGCTTCTAAGGCCGGTATACACTCCTTGACGGTTCATCCCATAGGTAATTTCGGAAAGGCCAAGTTCGGGGGTAAAGACAGGGGCATAGTTCCCCCCGCACCTCATCAGATGACGACTGCTCTTAGAGTTCTGTATAACGAAGTCGTCTATCATGGGTTGACACATGAGTACGAAGTATCATTCGAAGCTACCCATCACGGACCTTACCTGGAGACTCCTACATATTACATCGAGATAGGGAGCGACAACAAGTGTTGGACCGATAAGAGGGCCGGAGAGGTGATAGCGAAGACGTTGATTGAGATAAAAACCAGCGGTGAAAATTCTAAACCGATTATATTCTGTATCGGTGGTGGACATTATACCCCGGAATTTACGGATACTGCACGTCACAAGGCTGTTTCCATAGGGCATATAGTTCCCGGTTGGGCATTGAAAGACGTAGATGAAGAAATGTTCAATCAAGGGCTGGAACAGTCAAAAGCGGATAACGTAATGATCTCAAAAGAGGTTCAGAATGATCTAAGAGATAAAATTGACAGATGGTGTGTTCAGAAAGGGGTTAAGATAGTAGACGATAGCGATTTAAACAACATCTAAAGTCTATTCCTTCTTCTCCCATTTCTCCAATTCCATCACAATGGATAAGGTTCGTCCTTCTTTGATCTCCTCTCTTATCCTCCCCTCTCGCTCCATGACATCAAGTGCCCTGTTAGCTATCTGTACTGCCTCCACCTTAGGTATAACCATGACCCCGCTGTCGTCACCTACGATCCAATCACCCGGCCGTACGCATCGACTCCCGCAGTTTATCTCAAGCATCATGCCCCCGTATCCTTTGGGTTCACCTGCATTTGAAGCTTTATGTTTAGCAAAAACAGGGAATCCCATATCTCTGATATCATCCACATCTCTCACTGCACCGTCTATCACTATCCCTTCTATGCCTTTCATTTTGCATGACCAGGAAGCAAGTTCTCCCCAGACAGCGGTGGCTCCGCCTCCGGCATCCACTACGATCACGTCACCCTTTTCTGCCTTTTCGATGGCCTCGACGGGCTTGGCCCAATCTCCATCCACAGTTCTAACGGTGTACGCTTTACCTACCGTCTTTGCACCTGTACACGTTAGCTGATGGATTCCATGCATGCAAGGTTCGCGATGCATAGCATCTGAAATATTGGCTGTAGATACCTTCAATAATGCTTCCTTTATCCTTTCGGGTCCGAATTTTTGTAACACCTGAGATGACATCGATAAACCTTCGAGTATAGCCTTTTTCAAAGACGACGTTGCAGATATAACGTCTTTTGCCTTGGTGATACCGCCGCCAACTATGATGATGTTGGCACCGGATTTTACAAGTTCCGACGCGGTCTCGGATGTGATACCGCCGGCAACGGCAACGGGCACTGAACTGACTTTTACGATCTTTTTTAATATATCTAAAGGATCTTCACCACGCATCTGTGCATCGATACCCACATGTACGCCTATATAATCCACACCAAGAATACATAATTCTTCAGCTCTTTTTACCGGATCTTCCACCCTTATCATATCTGCCAGTATTTCCGCATCATAGTTCCTTGCAGCTTTTAGTCCTTCTTTGAAGGTTTCATCGTCTGCGGAACCCAAGATGCATACTATATCAGCACCAGCTTTCGAAGCCATCTCTACTTCGATACCGCCGACATCCATGGTCTTCATATCCGCTACGAGTTCCATACCCGGAAAATTGTCTTTTATCTCCCTGATGGCGTTCATCCCCTCAGATTTGATAAGAGGTGTACCTATCTCAAGTAAGTCGGCACCACCCTCTACGGCGCCCTTCCCTATCCTAATTGCGCGGTCGAGATTGATTAGATCCAACGCAACCTGAAGTTTAGGCTTCATGTTTCGTTATATACTCGTACGATTAAAAATCTGTCGATTAACTTGAAGCATACCATAAATTACTAAATGTGAATAAGTCATGTTCTTTGGATGACGACTATATATGATGAATATAAGGAAAATTTGAAAAAGGAACTGAGAAAAAGAAAAAGGGTTATCTATCGAGATATTGTTTCTATAGCTGTCTTAGCCGCCCTATTAGTTGTTGTTTTAATATATGAAGAAAGAACACATATAATACAATTAATAGTAATCGGAATTATACTATATCTTGCATTAGTTTTATATGGGCTTAGAAAGAAGATCAAGGTTTACCATTCATACATGGACAACCTCCATGTAGAAAAAGGTCATATCGTCAAATATAGTTCCTCCCTCGATAAAGAAGTTTTGAGGATACCTTTCAATCGGATAACCGGTGTGTACACAAACATCAAGCAGATGCACTGGACCATCTATATCGTGTATGATGCAAAAGATGGTTTGGCTGCAGAAAGCTTCTACAAAACGCGGATAAGGGACAGGAAGAAATTCCAAAGATTCGTAAAAGAAAACAATCTATTGAATAAAGATCCGATCGATATAGAGGAATTACAGGATATTCTTGAAAGTGGCTGAATAAGTGTTCGGTAAATATTTTTTATAAAAAAAAGAAAAAGAAAGGGGTTTGTGGTCAGTAGTTTACGGTCCAGACCACTGAGGTGTCTGTGGGGTTGTGTATCCAGTAACCTTCACCTGGTGCGAATGCGAATGCACCTGGGTCGTTGTCGTATGCTAGATTGTATTCCTGTGTCCCGTCGAAGTAACCTATCCTGTCAACTTCTCCGGGTAGTCCGTGGTTGCCCGCTGTTTCACTCGGGAGACCAACCATTGTCCAGCCGGGATACAATGTTATATCCGTGCTCGCCGGCGGCGAACCCGAGATGGTCAGCGTATCATCAACTACCATGTGTATCCAGATGCCCATCTGATGGTTCCACGTGTCCAAATTGTTGTATCTGTCAGCTCTTCCGGGTACGTACGAACTCCATTCTCCGGTAGATGCGTCGAAGTACATCAACTTGTCGTAGTTACCGTCGATGTCGACAAGTATTGCTTCCAGCGACGTATCAGACGGTATCAGGTTGAAGGAAACAAAGTTCCAGCCACCTGCATCTCCGCCAGCGTACAGTGGAATATCAAACTCATCGTCTGCCGGCGCATATGGCTCCTGTACCGCATTGGTGTTCTGCTCTTCGACACCCTCTACGGATACAGCTCTTACAACGTACCACCACCAGATATCGTCGACTTCGCCTCTATCATAGTCTACATAGCTGTAACTAGTTGAACCGTCCGCCGGTACACTGTCTATTAATGTGCTTCCGTCCCATGGACCGCTCTGGAATTCCGAACGATAGATGTTGTAATAGTCGACCTCTTTTACGTTGCCGACTTCCATGGTCACCGTATCTTCGGTGTCGTTGCTAGCTACCGTTAGATCGTTCTTGCCTAGGTCATCTTCGGTCGTCAACCAGGTGAACTGATCTGAATAGGAATCACCAGAACCCAGTGTGATTTGTACGCTGTCTTCCCACACACCGTTGACTAAGAAGTTTATGTCCTGGGTATCTTGTTCGTTACCCATATTGGTGACCGTGTAATCCACTGTGACTAGGTCTCCTGGATCCACCTGCGCATCGTAGTTCGTTATCTCCACGGCAAAGTAAACATCCATGGGTATAACTCTAGCCTCAGCCGCCCAGGTGTAATCAAGACCGTACTCACCGAGGGTGCCCCAGCTAGCAGGATCATGTGGATCTTCCCATGTGACCAAACCTCCGTTGGTCACCTCCGGTTCTATACATCCGTATGGGAAGTAGCCATCACCCATATCATCTACAGCCACGACTATCCAGTAATCTCCGGGTGATTCGACCTCTACAGGCGTATCGAGTTCCATCTCGGCCCAACCTGCACCTGATGGTGTGTACTCTTCAGTTGCCGTCCAATCTGCCGCAGGGGCATCTCCGGCATCCGGTGCGACATAACCGATTGCATAATTAGCCGCTGCATCGTAATCATAGTAAGCTACATGTGTGAAGTATGAACCTATATCGGCAGAAAGGTCCATCCTGATAGCTCCGTACCATACGTCCGGGTTGTTCAATCCTATCGCATCATCAGATTCCATTCGCCAGTCACCTTGGTAGAGACGTCGCCATTCGGCTTCGTTATCCGGTGAAACAGTTTCTGTTACTCCCAATCCTGTTCCTGGACCAGCCGCTTCTAAAGTGGCGTCCACATCCGGTGTCGAGAAGTCCTGCTGTGGCGCGCTGTCGATCCAATCTCCGGGAGCTGCGTCCCAGGTCAATAGATTGTGGTCGGTCCCTTCTGCGGCATCTCCTACTACCTGTATATCATCGACACGCCATCCGGCACCTTCTAGTCCGTCCCATGCTTCTACGCCAGCGTTCCATCTCAACTGTATCGTACTACCGACATAAGCATTTAGGTCGAATGTAGCGGTCTCCCAACCGACAACACCGCCCCAGGCTTCTTCTCCGCCCAGTGGATTGTCCCAGTTAGTGGGTACAGTTCCGTCGTAGCCTTCTTCGGGAACGATCAAACTGAATGCTCCACCATCTTGAGATAGCTTCAGATTGCCTGCATCGTAGAGCGATGTATCTCCGAAATCTCTCCAGTGCTGGAAGGTGAGTACCACGTTCACGGCATCAGCCGGTATGGTTATCTCAGGCGAGATCAAGCGACTCTCCATTCCTACGCTTCCATCCTTGTTGAAATTGCCATCGCCCCAGTCCCAGGAGTTATCACCCGAGGACGCTCCGTGCTGGCGTATAGCCCAATCACTTGCTTGTGCGTGGGATTCCCAAGTTGCGTAACCTAGGTCCCCGCCTTCCACATCGTCTTCGAAGTACACATCCTGACCTAAGGCCCACCACTCGACATTCAAATTCGTCGGAGGCTCCGGTGGGTAACCTACAAGGTCGAAGAAGCTATCGCTTGTATCGAAAGCGGACGTACCGCCTGTACAATAGGCCCATACTCGGACTAGTGCCTCTGAAGAGGTCACATCCGGTATCTCCCATGTATAACTGCCTGTGTCACCTATTCCACTAACTATAGGAGTCCAACTACCTCCTCCGTCAGTCGAGTATTCGAGGTCGATGTAATCTACAGGTTCATCGCCCTGGGTAGTGCTCCATTCGATATCTTCCAGACTTTCGACGTACCATACTTCTCCACCGTTGGGTGCAATCAGAGTGACATCAACAGGGGTTACGTCTGTTATGGTGAACAAACCGCTGGAATCCGTCCCTGGATCCGTATCAGGGTTATCATCATGTACTGTTGCACGGACCATAGCCTCGGTCGTCGGCTCGTTCGGGATAGTCCATAGGTAGGAACCCGTATCAGCGATCCCTTGGTCTATATAAGACCAGCTGGTGCCGCCGTCAGTGCTGTACTCTAGGTCGACGTCGGTTATCGTGCCGGCGCCTTCTGTGGTAATCCATTGTAGCTCTTCCTCTGCACCGACTTCCCAGAATTCGCCGCCTTCCGGCCGTATGACCTCTATCTGTGGACCAGCAGCTGCGTTATAAGCGACCAATGCATAGTTTTGAGGTCCGTCTGTTACGTCCATCCCGCGGATCCTTACGGCGTATCCTCCGGCTTCGAGATCATCGGTATGTATGTAGACGTTTTCAACGTTGTTGGTATCGTCCCAACCATCTCCGCTGTAATCGAAGTCGCCCATAGTGTTGGTATTTGGTGGGGTCCAACCATCGACGAAAGCGTTACCGTGATATATGTCTCCACTGGGAGATTCTACTTCGAGATTCAGGTCGTTGATCAGAGTTCTATCGCTACCCACTGCACCAGCCTGAACATCAGTCCAAACCAGGCTGATCTTCAGAGGCAGGGTATTATCCACTGCTGCCAAACCATGCTCCTCAACGTCTCCGGTTCCGAGGGCTGTATCTTCATCGATAAGTATGAATGGAACCGGATCAGCATACGGACGTTCCAACTTCGAGATATCCACCATACCCCAACCTTGGTTTTTGCTCGGGATGTTATCACTAGTAAGCTCGTTTGCCGTGTTGATCATAAGTGCCTTCACCATCGCAGGACTAGGATTGGAGCCGTAATTCACGGTGTACCACTCGTATGTAACGGCCGCCGCTCCCGCTGTTGCGGGGTTCGACATCGACGTACCGGACATGCTTTGGTAACCGGTACCGGTGGGCAGGGTCGAATATATGCTCGATCCCGGGGCCACCACGTCGGGTTTCACACGATTGTCATCGGTCCAGCCGCGAGAGCTGAAACTAGATATCTCCTCGGGATTATTTGGAGATCTCAGGGTGGAGCCCAAGGTTATCACGTTCTTACCGGTTCCCGGTGCACCAATAGTGTTGTAACCCGAGCCGCTATTACCAGCCGAAACGGTGACTATCATATCAAAATCTCTGACACCTTCATCGTATCGCGACGAGCGAGCGTCGTAAGAACCACCTACAGCAGCACCCCACGAATTGCTGTGTACCACTGCACCGCCATCGGCTCCCTTTTCAATAATGTCGTAGGTATCGGATGGTCCTATGTAGCCTCCGCCGCCGTCGAATATCCTGACGGCGTAAAATTCCGTTTCAGGTGCTGAACCCTGACCGTTATAGTAGTCGCTATAATATGAGGCCTCTCCCGTTCCATGGTAAGTGTCTCCACCGATTGAACCAGTACAGTGAGAACCGTGGCCGTGGCCGTCTTCCCAACCACCGGAGTATGAGTATCCTCCGATGACTCTGCCGGTGAAATCAACGTGACCTCCGCCGACGGTACCGTCACCGATCCCTGTATCGGCAACCGCTGTTATCGTACCGGCACCTAAATAACCGATCTGGTTTATGTAAGAGCCGTAGTCTCCATGTAGTCGATACGCCGTGGACGGGTCACCGTCCTCATCATCGAAGAAATAGCTTCCGCCACCTATATGCTGCGTTGCTACTTCTCCGTAGAGTTCAGGTTCTACATATCGTGAAATATAGCTAACATCGTTGATCCCGGCGAGTTCGTACAATGCGTCTTGCGAATCCGCAAAAGCGGTAAAGTAGTATTCGCCGTTACTGAATTGCGCGAAGGAAAGAACAGGGACAGATTCTCTTACCATCCTTAGACTCTCCGGACTCGCACCGGACACAAGGCCGAGCTCGACTATACCCGTGCTCAGACCGGGCTGCAGCTTGTAGTATGGTTGATATATTCCGACCCAATCCACAAAATACAGTTCCGAAACTTCTCTTGCAAGCTCGGGTGTCATGCGTACACGGT
>CAZAMQ010000033.1:0-25698 GCA_964486225.1 uncultured Thermoplasmata archaeon
TATATCAATGTCCATAAATTATGAGATCCCTCTCTTTACTCTCCGAAGTACTGTATAACCTAATTCGAAAAACAAGCAAACATATAAATACGATGAAGAACGAGTTTAAAAGAGGATATGCATTGGAGATTAATAATACACAACTGAAAAATAAAAAGATTTATAACGAAGACATGTTTTCATGTACCTCAAATATCGTCTTCGGTAAAAAAGAAAGTAAGTGTGCACCATGGCAGGAAATTCTCAGGGAAGCTATGCGGATAACGAAGCAAAGGAGATTGAATCTACTATAGAGACTATGTCAGAAAACGAGGCAATTGAAGAACTCCAGAAAATTTCCCTGATCGATGAAGAACTGGCTTCTTTAATTTTAGAGATGGGTATCACGAGCATAAATGCACTTGCAGAGTTACCTGTGGAAAGACTGACCGACATCGATACACTGGACGAAGAAACGGCGACGGAGATAATAGAGGAAGCGAAGAGAATGTCGGACAACATTACTGAAAATTCAAAACATGAAGGATCGGTGAACAATCCTTCCCCTGAAAATGAAGACGATGAACTAGCTAAATGGTTGACGGGAGAGACGGATGTTGACCTTGGACATCTCCTTGAAAGTGAGGTGGTGGAGAAGAGAAAGGGTGGTCATCAAACAGAAGACGTATCAGAAAACGATAACGTTTCAGAAGAAGATTATGGTGCTCTGAAATCATGGTTGTCCGGGGAAAGCGACTCATTCTCCGAATGGTTAGGTGAAGAGAGTTTCGAGGAGGAAAAGGAGGAGTTTGAAGAGGAAATTGCAGAGAGGGAAGGGAGGTTGGCAGAATCGAAAATAGAAATCGATAAAAAACTTCGAAAAATAGAAGAATTGAAGAATTTGCTTACGGAACGATTGAATGAACTGGACACTGGTGAGTTAGACCCTAAACATTTCATAGATGAAAACGTTGAATTACGGGAAGAGATAAACAGACTCGAACTCACTTTGGATGAACTAAATGAGGAGAGAGAGAAGCTGGAAAATGAAGCCGAAGAATTGAAGCTCGGCAGCATAGCGATGCTCAGATATTTAAAGTCACATAATATGAAACCTCTTTCAACCACGGGCGCAAGCGGTGCCGTAGTGAGCAGTGATGAAATAGATGAGATGAGGAAGGAAAATGAGCGATTGACCAGTAAAATTCAAGCAATGGAGTCCAGTGATGAATATGAGGAATCGGATCAAATGGAGTTATTGGAAGAACTCAAGCTCAGACAGAACCAGTTGAATCGCTACGAACGGGAGATAAAAGAGAAGACTCATAAAATACAAGAATTTCAGAATGAATTAAAATATAAAAAAGAGGAGTTAGAACAGATCAAAGAGAAGATGAGATACAAGGAAGATGAACTTAATAAGCATGAGGCCGATCTCCAACATCGTGAGGAATTGGTAAAAAAAGAGATGAGAGAGATGGAGCTTTTGAAACAAGAATTCGGTAGTTCCACAGAGAAGGAGAGAAATAGACGCATCGAAGATCTGGAGAAGGATATAGCAAGGAAAGAACATGAGTTGAAGGCAAAAGAGAAGTACATAGAGCAGAAACAGAGAGAGCTAAGAGCGAGAGAAGAGGAGATGATAGATGAAGAATTGGAGGAGAGGAGAGAGGAGATACTTCATGAGATAGAGCAGGAGAAGGCAAAGACCGGTACATCAAGGTTGGACGACCTTCTTTTGGGTGGTTTTCCATTAGGCACCAATATATCGGTTTACGGCCCTCCTCATGTGGGAAAACGCGTATTGATCAATTCTTTCATCGCAGAGGGGCTTGAAAAAGGTGTCCCTGCCATATGGGTTATTACCGATAAAACGATAAATGAAGTGAGGGACGAGATGAAGTTCGTATTACCCACGTATGAGGAGTATGAGATACGTGGTCTGGTGTATTATGTCGATGCTTATTCCTTCAGTATGGGCGAAGTAGATGAACATGAGAAAAATAAGGATTATATCACTTTCATAGATGAACAATCCGATCTCAATGCCATTACTGATGCTGTGGAGGAGTTCAGTACCAGGATTAAGAACACACATAGATACTACAGGATGGCCTTCGAGTCGGTTTCAACCCTGATAGCTTACTTGGATACGAATACAACCTTCAGAACTCTTCAACCCTTTGCCGGGAGAAGAAAGAAGGATAAGGCGGTTGCACTTTATACTCTCGAAAAGGGTATGCACAGCGAACAGGACATATCCATGCTGGGTCACATGATGGATGGAGATGTGGAATTCAAATTCCAGCAGCTCCAAACCTATCTACGGATAGAAGGCTTGGGTGATGTACAAACAAGACAGTGGGTAAAATATCAACACAGCAAGAGCGGCATTACCATGGGATCTTTCTCTCTTGATACCATCAGGTAAGGTAGATATTTTTGGGTACAGTAGAGATGCTGGGGGCCACCTCTTTTTTTATCATGCTTCCACTCACTGCAGCCGGACTTTTCATTGCATACATGCACAAACGGGATTTTATGGAGGAAACCGGATTTGGAAAACCGGAGGTAGGTATGATATTAGTGGGTTCCATGTTCGGAATATTCACAGATATCCCTCTCATCGTATCCGATAGAGCCCTATTGAACATAAACCTCGGTGGGGCTCTGATACCCATCATAGTAACAAGTAGTTTGATATACCGCAAAAAGTTGAATCCGTTGAAGCTTTCTTTTGGTGTCGCCATAGTTTCCTTAGTCTCTTTTTATCTCACCAGATTTGAGCCTGAATTGGGCATAGTCGCGGAATTCCCTCATTATTTTATTCCATCTTTAATCGCAATCGCTTTGGCATTGATCCTTGATTTCAAAGGCAGCATGAGGATACCTTATGCATACTCGATCGCTGTATTAGGCGTGCTTATAGGCGCAGACCTAGTTAGAATTCCTATGCTTGTGGATGCGTCAATCATGGGGTCCATCGGCGGAGCAGGTGCAATGGACCTTGTTTATCTATCCGGTCTTATAGCTGCCATGCCTTTGGTGGTTTACTATTATTTTAAAAATCCATTCAGTAAAGCGGAGGACCCTCTTGATGAAAGCCTTAAGATGCTTCGTTTGGGGCGGTACAAGGAAAGCATAGATTTTTCAATATCTTCGGTAAGGGAAGAGCTGAGTAAGGTATCTCGACTAATGAGGAAACCAGATTATAGGATGAATCACGAATTTACTGATGAACAAACTTTCAGGTTGCTGGGAACGCACCCCCTGCTCGTTGATGATTATTATAAATTATATGATGCAAGATATAAACCATCTATCTCTTCGGCTCACAAGGCATTTTTAACAGCTACTCTACTGAAAAAAAAGATAGAGGATAGTGTTAATGACAGATTTTCCAGCCTAGTTAGGAGGATTTCGGCATATATTATCGATATTTTAATCGTAACTACTCCTATAATCATGGCCATAGTTTTTTTCTATATGTCAGACCCCTTTTTATCGAATCTTGAAGAGCCTTCACAAATTTCCCCTGTATTTTTTGCTCTTATATCATTGTTGATCTCTGCTCAATTTATCTATTTCACCATCACGGAATGGTATTTTGGTACGACCATAGGGAAGAAGTTACTCGGTCTTAAAGTGTTGTCCGATGACTACCACAAAATATCATTCATACAGAGTGCCGCAAGAAACTCCGCAAGATATGCCGATATAGCTTTGTTCTTTTATGTCTTTAGTGTGGTTTTGATAGTATCCAATCCCGAAAGAAAGAGGATAGGGGATTATATCGGAGGAACAAGAGTAGTTAAAACTATATAATCTACTGCATATTGGGCTAGTGATAACATGAAGAAAAGGGTTCAAAAAATCTACGGATTCGTAGAAGATGACCTTGACGGCATCATACTCTACAACTCTACCAAACCTCATGTAGACCTCACTTTTTACTATGCAACTGGTCTTATAAACGGGGAATTTGAAGGCAGTGCCTTGCTAATGTATCCGGATCATAGTGCGGATATACTTACATCAAGACTTGAGGAGGAAAGTGCAAAAAAATCAGGCATGCCTGTTACTGCCATTATGAAAAGAGAAGAAAGAGTGTCCTGGCTGAGGGAAAAACTCCAAGATATGAAACGCGTTGGAGTCAACAGTACAGAGACGACTTATCATGCATACAAAAGGATAAAGGAGGCTACAGATGCCGAGATCGTAGATGTTTCAGACGCGGTCATCCAGGCAAGGAACCTTAAGGACGAAGACGAGTTGGAACGTCTTAGGGAGGCATGCAAGATAGCCTCACGGGTTGCAGACCAGATTATAGACTTCATCAAGCCCGGCATGAAAGAATACGAGTTGGCTGCGGAAATCTCGTATCGTATGAGAAAGGAGGGTGGTTCAGGCGATGCATTTGATATAATCGCTTCTAGCGGTCCTAATTCAGCGGAACCTCATTACACCGCAGGTAATCGGGTAATAGAAAAGGGCGACTTTGTTGTTCTTGATTTCGGTTCACTCTATAAACGTTATCGTTCTGATATCACACGTACTTATGTTGTTGGTAAGGCAACTAAAAAACAAAAGAAGATCTATGATACCGTGCTGAAAGCCCATGACGAAGCCATAGATATGATAGAGCCAGGTATAAAAGGTGAAAATGTGCACAACAAGGCTGCGGAGATCATCAATTCTACCGAGTTCAAAGGCAGGTTTACCCACGGTTTGGGCCACAGTATCGGCCTTTCCACCCATGACGGTTCCGGACTATCTCCGAATGTGGATATTACACTGAAGCCGGGAATGGTTTACACGGTGGAACCTGGTATATACATCCCGGGATATGGCGGTTTACGTATCGAAGATGACGTCGTAGTGACCGACAACGGATGTGAGGTACTAACCGACGCAGGTAGAGAACTAGTGGAGTTATAGGGTATCGTTCAAAGTAGGGGTATCTCTATCAAACCCAGGGCGTAAAGTAAAGCGATCAAAACCGGTTGGTGTACAAGATAAATTAAGAGTGTATTCTGCCCTGTAAGAGAGATGTACCTCACCACGCCATTCTTAGGTGAAGGTATCTTCACTTTCCTTGTGTGCTCGGGACAAATCAACCTTCCCGTGAATATTCCCAAGGCTACTAGGCCGAACCAGGGAAATATAGGAAAATAATCCATCGTTTGAAAACTGATGGGTCTGAATCCTAGCCAGAGGAGCCAGTAGAAACCGAACTCTAATTGAGCAAGGAAGAAACCCAGTGCGATTGAGATGGCACCCACAACTAGACTGATATATCTGTATTTCAACAAAGGTATAGCGATGATCACAGATAACCCGATGAAATGAAGTATGCCGAATACCACATATCCTTCTCCTCTTAAAAATATATACGTGCCCAGACTCACCAGCAGTCCTATTGAAAATATAAATCCACCTCGTTTTACGTACTTTACAATGATGCCTTTGGTTGAGAGTTCGCCTTTCACCCTCGCGTAGCTAAGAGAAAGCGATATGCCCGCAATGGTGATGAATAAAATAGCAGTGCTACGTCCCAGCACCAGCCACAGTCCTGAGTTGGCGTCTATGCCGTAGTCGCCAAAGTAATACGGGTTGAAGATAAGATGATATGTTATCATCATCAACAAGGCGATCCCCCCGACAAAATCAACCTCCCAGAATCTTTCATTTTTCTCGCACATCTTATATGTATTAAGGAGCCGTCCCAAAAAGACCTTTTGATGGCTTAACCTTTGATATCTCCTGTTGACAAATTATTTAATGTGCCCTGGGTATTTACATCACATAATGAACGATGCTTCATCTTTAAAGAGAAAAATAGCGGTCGTTACCGGTGCTAGCACCGGCATCGGCAGGGAAATATCCTTACTTTTGGCTCAGGAGAGGTGCAGGCTTGTACTCTGTTCTCGCAGCGAGAGCAGATTGAACGATATCGCTGGTGTAATAGGTAATGATGTTCTGGTGGTCCCCACTGATATCCGGGTAGAAGGACAAGTTAAAGACATGATATTTAAAACGGTAGAACATTTCGGTGGTATAGACATATTGGTGAACAATGCAGGTATAATTCGATACGGAGAGATAGAAAATTTTTCCACAAAGGATTACAGGGCGGTGATGGAAACCAATGTTGACGGTACCTTCTTTGCAACAAGAGAGGCACTACCGTACATAAGGAAATCCAAGGGAAATATTGTATTCGTGGGGAGTTTCGACTCCAATAATCCCCGATCCTTCAATCCCATCTACGCAGCATCAAAATGGTGGGTAAAGGGTTTCGCCCAAAGTATTGAATCGGTATTCGGAAAGGAAGGAATCGCCGTGACCTTAGTGAATCCCTCGGAGGTAAGAACGGAAATTCCGGATGAGGACGGCACGGCCTACCGTGACAAATTCCATGAAGGCGAGATTCTAGAACCTGAAGAAGTTGCGGAAGCCGTTGTTTTTACTCTTAAACGGTCGAAGAGTGCGACCATCAGCCAACTCGATATCTACAGGCGAGACAAGATGAGCGACTTTTTTTGATTTGACTATTACTGTGACGGTGCAAAAGAAAACTTCGATGATAAAGGACGAACTGTTCATATACATTTCAACAGTTCCAGGAGCGTCCTAACTTCTTCTACCCCATCCAGCCGGTATTCAGCATGGGTTTCGATCTGTGAACATCTTTTCTTTTCAGTATTTACGACCTTCACCGAAAAAGTCCTATCCTCTCCTTTTAAAACTCTAAAAGCATCTTCATCCGTCGTGTCATCACCCAGATAGATCACCGGTTTTTCCTTACCGTATATATCCCGTAACTTGACTACTAGTTTCCCTTTGTTCCAACCTCTAGGTTTTATCTCCAAGACTTTATCACCCTCCAATACCTTTATTCTCTCATCCGACCACTTACTCATCAGTTCAAAGAAATCGTCTCTCAAATCATCCATTTCGCCTTGGAACATACGATAATGAAATGCTATTCCGAATTTTTTATCTTCTACAATGACACCTTCTATATCTGAATATATTCTTTCTATTTCATCTTTCAATTTGGATATGACAATATTAAGATCTTCATCAACATTCCAGATGTAATCTTCCCCGGTTCCGTAATCGACGACCATGCCGTGAAGCCCGGCAAGAACGATATCATCCAGTGGGATCATACGTCTTAGGTCTTCCATGGGCCTACCGCTTATTATGGCTACTATTACCCCTTCTTTTTGGCTCAGCCTATCGAGAGCTTTCAACATTTCAGGTGGAGTCGTTGTTTTGGCAGGATCTTTAGTGAAGGATACCAAAGTACCATCGTAATCCGAGAAGAAGAGTAACTCATCGAAATGACGGACGTCTTTCTCTAACTTTTCCATCCCTTGGTTTATAAAATTTGGTAATTCGTTCACCTTCATATGGATCCCCTCCTTTGGTGGTGTTCCTCGATCATTTCTTGAAACAGCTGAGATCCCATTCCTCCAAAAATCTACTGCGCCACCAATGTACATCCATCCGTTTTATCTTCCTAGTCATCTTCTCGAATGCATCCCTACGTTCATTTTCAGGTGTTTCTAAGGCCTCATGTATAGCTTCAGTCACTTCGTATGTATTATTCGGATTAACGTGTATCGCCTCGGTTAGTGTCTCGGAAGCACCTGCGAATTCAGAAAGGATGAGAACACCCTTTTCTTTAGCGTGAACGAACTCTTTCGCTACCAGATTCATACCATCGATCAGAGGGGTGATCAGGCCAATATCTGAAGCGAGATAATAGGATAGAAGTTCATCTTGTGGCAGATATTGATAGAAGTATCTTATAGGTATCCAATCCTTTTTTTGGAATTCACCGTTAATCTTGGCTACTTTTCGTTCTATGTTATCTTTCATTTTTTCGTAATCGGAAACCTTGTCTCTGCTGGGAGTGACCCTCTGGATGAAGGTTACTTTTCTTTCATATTCCGGATAACGCTTTAAAAATTCTCTGATAGCATCCATTCTCTTATCGATTCCTTTACTATAATCTAAACGATCGAGACTCAGGACTATCTCTTCATCTCCAAAGTGCTTTCTCAAATTTCTAGACTTCTCCCTCTGTTCTTCCGTGGGCGTGTAAGCATTACAATCGATACCGAAAGGGATGTTTTTTACCACCGTATGGTCCCCTTCAATCTTTACCAGGTTCTCGTGTACTTTCACAGCACCTCCTATCTTTCTCACTGCATCGAGAAAATTATGTACAAGCCAGTGTGTATGTAATCCGATGAGATCGGCTGATACCATACATTTTATGATTTCCTTTCTCCATGGAAGTGAACCGAATATCTCCCAGGGTGGCCAAGGGATGTGCCAGAATAGAGCGATATCGGCGTCCGGTTTTTCTTCTCGGATAAATTTCGGCACTAAAGCAAGGTGATAATCGTGAACAAATACGCGTTCATTATCATTCATCTCCTCAAGAACGTTTTTTGCATACTTTCGGTTGATCTTCCTGTAAGTTCTCCAATTCTCAAAATGGATCTCTGTTCGTTGTGGAAAGGAATGGCATAGAGGCCAAAGGGTCTTGTTGGCAAATCCGTAATAAAATCCGTCCACCTCTTTTTCAGTCAACTTCACTCTCTTCAGAATGTATCCGTTTTCTTCGTCCGGGACCCTTACCTTATTCTCATCATCTGTCACCTCAAAATCCGCCTGTCCCCTTCCCCAAGCAACCCATATATTATCTGAACCTAACATCAAAGGATCTAGTCCTGTGGTGAGGCCACCGGGGACTTTATTTTGTGATATCTCACTACCTTCAAAAACATGCTGGTACGGTTCGGCGTTGGCTACTATGATTGTTTTTCTTTCATCATCAACATGATCCGATTCTTTCTCACTCATAATATAGATCACCTTCCTTGATTACCCTTCATTACTAGAGTCATATAGACTTATTTAGGAGTGCTATAATATAAATATCTTTCGAATCGAAAATTTTGAAAACACTTAAATGACAGGTTCGGGATTGATACCAAGATATTATGAACCGTCTTGTCGATTATCGGAGTTTTATGGGCGAGGAACATATAGCGAAGATATACCGTAAAGCCACCGCTCTATGCGATAAACATATAGTACATATAAACTCAACGTACACCGGTGGAGGTGTAGCAGAGATGCTCAGGAGTTCCATACCTCTCATGAACGAAGCAGGCATAGATTCGGGTTGGCGGATGATAGTGGGTTTCAAGGATTATTATAAGGTGACAAAAAAGATACATAACGCTCTTCAAGGGGAGGATATAGACTTTTCCCATTGGAAGAAAAGGGTTTATGAGGAGACGAATAAAAAATTTTCATCATTTACACACCTGGACCATGATCTTGTGATAATCCACGATCCTCAGCCGTTGCCATTGATACAGTATTATTCAAAAACTCAACCTTGGCTCTGGAGATGCCATATAGATCTATCCAATCCCAATGAAGAAGTTTGGGACTACCTTAAATCTTATGTGCTAAAATACGATGCAACCATATATCAGTTGGAAAAATTCAGGATGGGAAAAACTAACGAACATGAGTACGTGCTGCAGCCGGCTATCGACCCCATCACTATAAAGAATAAAGAACTCGAAGAAAAAGAGATCGTAAAACGAGTGAAGAATGCCGGTATAGACCCTAAAAGACCGATGATCGCTCAGGTTTCGAGATTTGATAAATGGAAAGACCCACTTGGAGTTGTAAAAATTTTCAAGAAGATAAAATCCATGGGTATCGACTGTCAGCTGGTACTTATAGGCGGTATGGCCACAGACGATCCCGAGGGGGAGATAATCTACCGTAAAATCAGGGGGGAGATACGGAACACGGAGGATGTCATTTTGTTATTGGACGCCTCAGATATACTTGTCAACGCGGTACAAAGAAAAGCCGACGTCATACTGCAGATGTCGCTCAAGGAGGGTTTCGGGCTTACGGTGACTGAAGCTTTATGGAAGGGAACTCCTGTGATAAGCACGAAAGTGGGCGGGATAACACTTCAAGTCGATGACGGCAAGAACGGCTATCTTGTTGAACCAGGGGATTACGAAAGTGCTGCAAATAGAGTCGTAGAACTCCTTCAGGATAAGGATAAAAGGAAAAAGATGGGAGTTGCAGGTAGGAAAAAAGTAAAAGAAAATTTCCTCATACCTAGATTGATTGAAGAATGGATCGATATATTGATCGATCATCTATGTTGAACCCCTTTCCAACCGTTACAATTTTATGGTATCTGACCTAATCGGTAAAGCATGACTTACCTGTGTATAGATATAGGTGCTACAAAAACCCTTATCGGTATGGGTGATAAGGATCTTGAGTTCTGCAGGAAAATAGAAACCGATACTTTTTTGAAGGAGCCTGGATTGGAAGAACTGCCCGTGGAAAATATAAGAAAAGCGATTGTCGCCACTCCCGGCCCCCTGGATCGTGAAAAAGGGTTGATCTACCCTCCGAACATACCTGTAGAGAAGGTAGACATGTTCGATCTACTGGAACCCTACTTGGACGATTTTTTTCTCGTAAATGACTGCTGTGCAGGAGTTTTAGGTGAATATACCTTCGGAAAACACTCGGCCTCCAACATGGTATATATCACGATCAGCTCTGGTATCGGTGCAGGTGTGATTTTAGATGATAGATTGATAGAGGGTTGGAAGGGTAATTTTGCAGAGGTAGGCCATCTAAAGGTAGGTGGCAATCGAAGGTGCGGATGCGGCGGGAGAGGGCACTGGGAGGCATATTGTTCCGGCAACAATCTACCAGGATTCGCACAGGATTTGACCGGAGAAGAATTCTTTGATGCGGAAGAACTGTTCATCAGGTATGAAGAAGGTGACATGGCGGCGGAAAAGACCATACTAAAGATGAGAGTGTACAATGCGGCCGGCGTCTCTAACGTGGTCAACGCTTACAACCCGGAATTGATAGTCTTCGGAGGCGGAGTAGCGGTGAATCACCCAAATATCATCATCAAGAAGCTTAAGACCATGATAGAGAAGGATGCACTGTGCGGACCTCCCGAGATAACCACGGCATCTTTGAAAGATAGATCAGTCCTTTTCGGTTTACTTGCCTTATGTCAACTGGATGGAAAATTAGATCTACCCGGAAGTCAGCATTCTTCCATCAAGCTCTTGAAATAGTTCAAGCCCCTCTCTATGTAACTTTGGTCTAGTTTTCCTCCAACTGTTTCAGTTTCGTAAACCCTCTCAAGTCTTCTTCGTCCATATCTATTCCCAGGGGTTTTGATGCGCGTACGATGGTTTCTCTGTCATAAACACCTCCGGCGAAGTAACAGAGTACCAGACTGGAGATCATCTGATGCCGCGGTTCTTCTTCGATCGGTTGATTCACTAGTTCCTTCGGTTCCGGCTCTTCATCCATCTTTTGATTTTGGAATACCCTGCGTTGTCCGGATGACTGTGTCTTTACGGATGTAAATGTTTCGGTATGGAAAATGACAGCCATTTTAATTATATGATATTATACACATATAAAGTGATAGAGATGATCGAACTAAAAGAGGCTGCCAAAGAGGTTGAACTGGTGAGTCAAAGGCTGGTGTTACTTTATCTGTCCTGCGCTAAGACGCTAACCGAATAACTCGGCGAAGAGCGTGTAAAGGCCACCGCTCTTTGAATCCAATGAGTTCGCGAACCCCGTATTAAGAATGAAGGATACAGCACAATGCTGCCCGGTTTTTCCTAAGTAAATACTAGAAAGATTTATTGAGGTACAATCGTAATGCCATAAGATATGAAGGAATCTTTATCGCATCATGTGTACGGAGGCCAGATGATCGCCGTTTTCGGGCCTATAAAGAAGAAGCACGGCGTCGACGGATTGAAAAGCGTGTTAGAAAGGATGGAGTCCAAGGGATACTACGGTCCCGAGTCCATGGATGAGTTCAAGTTGGGTGAAAAATATCCCTTCAGTTATTACCACTATTTACTGGAGAGTTACCGGGAGATCTACGGTGAGAAGAACTTTGAGCGGGTTTTAAATGAATCTGCCAGGACCACAGGTATCATAGGATTTTTTGCAAAATGGCTGACAAAACCGGACCTGGCAGTTGCCAAAGCTGGGGAATACTGGCCTAAGTTCTTTGATTTTGGACGACTCGAAGGAGAGATAGTAGGTGAAAGAAAGGCAGTAGTAAAGGGATATGATGTATCGGATTCACCTCTATTCTGCCGATCCATTACCTATTATTTTGAGGGTGTTTTCCAAACCTGGGAGGTGAATTTTATAAAAGTAAATCACACCAAATGTACGTGTGACGGTCACAATCACTGTGAATGGATACTGGAATGGGGGTGAATGTGAAAGTCGTCGAGAGGTATAGATTTTTTTACACAAAGCACTCGATATCACAAACTTTATATCAAAACGCATATTCTCTCATAATATGTTCGCACTAGGCGCTGTTATGTGTATTGGTATTCTCGTTCTCGTGATAATAATCCTGATCATAGCATTCTTCTTGAAGTTGCTCATATCCTTCCTGCCCGCTACCCTTCTCGCCGTATTGGTTTTCATTTTCACAAGAAATCTTTTCTGGACCGTGATAGTATTCGTTGTGGTGGCACTGATTTTATCTATAGTTGACAGAAGAAGATGAAATATGTTCGTTCACCAAAATCCTTTTATCTGTTATGAATATGCTTGGCTGTCGTCATACGATATGATCAACGGAGGTCGCTTAATTGGCAATGGAAGAACTGCAGAAGGTAAAGAAGGCTGAGCAGGCAGCTATCAACAGGATAGAAAGGGCGGAAAAGAGTGCGGAGAGGATGCTAGAACGGGTCAAAGATAGAGTTCAGCAGAAAAAGGAAGACGACATATTCTCTTTGAAAAAGAATCTTGAACATGAGAGAGAATTCGCGGAAGGAAAGGCAAGGGAAAAGGCCAAGGAGATAAAAGAAGAGGGTGAAAATGAGGTCAGACGGTTAAAATCTGCTGCAGAGAAGAACATAGATGATGCCGTAGAGCACGTGATCCAGCGAGTAACGGAGGTCTGAGAGCATTTTCTTCCCCAAACGGATGAAGGACTTGACTATTATCGTTCACGGGGACTACATAGACCAAGTGGTGAACTCCGTACATGAATACGGTAATCTTCAGGTCTCATCAGTGGAGAGGGATACTGACATAAACGAACATGTAATCCCCGGTTCTATACCTGAATTTGCCAGGAGACTTACTGATTATGAGATGAAGATGTCTGAGGTGCTGGACATATTAAAGAAATTGCCCGGTGATGATGAGGGTCTCATGGACTTATTGCGACCGCAAATCATCTCCAAGATAAAGAGGGAAAAGAAGGGAACTGATGGATTATTGGCTGAGATTGATGAACTCCTGGAGGATAGTGCGGAGAATATCCAGGATACGGACCAAAGGATAGCCGAGGTAGAAGGCGAACTACTTGAACTGGGAACGTTGAGAGATGAGCTGGAGTTCCTCGGAGATCTTGAGATTGAGCTCTCCCAGGTAGGCGCCTCGGATTACACTGTTGTGCGGGTAGGCAGGTGCGCTGCCTCTCTCAAGTTAAAAAAGGCCTTTTCCGACCTGGATAATACCTTTTTACATATGGAATCCCGAGGCGATGAAAGCGAAAACATCTTCGTTGCCGGAGCGTATATAACAGATAGATCAAATTTCGAGGCAGCTCTTCGGGAAGGAGATGCGAGACCATTGGACGTTCAATCCATGACGGGCACGCCCAAAAAAGCGGCGAGAAAACTTGGCTTGGATATCAAGGAGTTAGAGGGTGAAAGAGATTCGCTGATGGAAGAACTGACAAAGGTTAGAGATAAGTGGGAGGAAAGATATAATGTACTCCTGGAGGAGTTGGAGATACTGAAGGAGAAGGTCGAAGTTCACCAATCCTTTGGAAAGACAGAGCACACTGCGGTGGTAAAGGCGTGGTGTCCTGCGGATGAAGTAGAAAAGATAGAAGGATTGGTGAATGAAACCTCTCTAGGCTGTTCGATTGTGATATCTGAAGAACCAGAAGATCTGGATCAAGTGCCCGTGTCTCTGAAAAATCCATCCTTCATACGCCCTTTCGAGCTGCTCACCAATATGTTCGCACCACCCAGATACGATGAAGTCGATCCAACGTTGATCCTAGCACCTGCATTCATTATCTTTTTCGGACTTATGCTCAGTGACTCAGTATATGGTGCGGTGGTCATCGCAGCGGCTCTGACCGTTATTTTTGGCCCAGGTAGAGCGGACAGGGGAACAAAGGATTTCGGGATAATCCTTCTTGCAGCCGGTATATCAACCGTCATATTCGGCATCGTACAGGGGGGGTACATGGGGCCTGAAAGTACGGACTATCTTAATTTACCCGGATATATGGGATTATCGAGTCCTGCACTTCTGAATACACTTGAAGGTGACGGTCCACTCACACTGCTCATTATCTCCTTGATCATCGGTCTCGCTTATATCAACGTAGGCATGATATTGTCATTGGTACAGCATATACAGAGGAGAAACCTCCGTTCGGTACTACTGGAAAATATTTCCTGGTGGCTGCTGCAGCCGGGCGGTTTTATATTGGTGGGCGGTGAGATGTTCGGTTGGTTCCATTTCTCGGTCAGCGTAGTGATACTAGCGTGGATCATGATTACCGTGGGTCTGATACTTTTGCTCATACGTGCCCGGGGGCTTGCATTCTTCGAGCTCACGGGATTCATAGGTGATTTTCTATCCTTCGCAAGGATACTGGCGCTGGCACTGGCCACCGCGGGTATAGCCCTCACCGTTAACGTGCTTACAAACTTAGTAAGCAGCGGAGGTGCGGAGACCGGTTACTTGATTGCATTTCCTGTATTGTTTGCCGGTGGTGCTCTACTTATTATGGGTGCATTTAACCGCCGCAAACGGTTCATTGTTCCTGGTGTTTTACTTGCCCTTGCAGGTGGGCTCGGTATGGTCAGTGCTGTTTACATGTTCTATACCTTTGCATTGGTGGTCTTGTTTGGTGGACATCTTGTCAATCTGGTGCTGCAGGCACTAGGCTCCTTCGTTCATTCGTTAAGGTTGCAGTACGTTGAATTCTTTGGATATTTCTACGAAGGAGGAGGTAGCCAATTCAAACCCTTTAAACCTAAAAGAAAATATACTGAACTTATATCTAAAAAGGAAGTGATGGAATGAGGAAGAAAAATAGAATCCTGGCCTTGCTCGCTTTGATGCTGGTCGTGGGTATATTGGCATCGTCCTTATCGGAGGCACAAAACGCTCAGCCACAAATACTCGTTAACGGACGTGATCCTGGAGAAGAACTCACGGAATATATAGAGTACAAGGAAGAAGGAGTGATCGTGCAATTCGAGATATGGGTCGAGGACATAGAATATACAGAAATAGAGTGGTACATAGATGATGAGCCTATCTCGAATGCGTCACGATTCTATCACACCTTCGACGAGCCGGGAGATCATATGGTTTCCGTAAGTATAGACGGCGACCAGGTTGATTCCGTCAAAGTTATAGTAGAAGACGATAACCGTGGAATGTTCCTAGCCGCCATCGGTGCCGGACTCGCAGTTGGAATAGCCGGTATGGGGGCGGGCATAGGTATAGGCATAGCGGGCGCCGCAGGTGCCGGAGCTATCGCAGAGAAGCCCGAAAAATTCGGTAAGTCGCTAGTTTTCACCGCCCTTCCACAGACCCAGGCGATATACGGATTACTTATCGCTATATTATTGTTCTTATTCACAGGTATAATCGGTGGTGAACCGGTATCGCTCTCCGTAGGTTTGGTTGCCGTAGGTATAGGCCTCTCAGTGGGCATAGCCGGTTTATCTGCGGTCGGTCAGGGTATCGCAGCCGCCGGAGGTATCGCCACCTACAGTGAGAGAGAAGACCTTTTCGGTAAAGGCGTGGTGTTCTCCGTACTGCCTGAGACCCAGGCGATCTACGGTCTTTTGATCGGTATATTACTGCTACTCTTCACCGGCATGCTAGCAGGTGCGCCGAAGGACATGATGGCGGGTACGACGGGCTATGCAATCGGTCTGGTAGCCATAGGCGCCGGCCTGGCAGTTGGCATCGCCGGCCTGTCCGCCATCGGACAAGGTATAGCCGCCGGCAGCGGGGTCGCCACCGTGGCCGAGGACGAAAAGATATTCGGCCGTGCCATGGTTTTTTCCGTATTACCGGAGACCCAGGCGATCTACGGGTTACTGGTAGCCATACTGCTTATAGTGTTCAGCAACATGCTGGGTGATGCGACCACCGTTACTCTTGGTATGGGCATTGCGGCCATCGGTGCGGGACTCGCCATAGGTATAGCCGGTGTGTCAGGTATAGGCCAGGGGATAACCGCAGGCTCTGCCATCGCAGCGGTGTCGAGACGTGAGGAAACCTTTGGTAAGGGCATGGTATTCAGTGTTATGTCTGAGATCTCCGCCATATTCGGGTTGCTGATAGCCATATTCATAATACTGTTCCTGGGATTCATGTGAGGTTTTTAAATGCCTGTTGAAAATATAATCCAGAAGATCAACGCCGACGCGGAAGGGAAGATAAGGAAAATAGATCTGCGCCAGAGGGAACTCGCAAAGGAAGAGAGGGATAAGATCCTGCGGGAAAGGGACCGACGCATGGAAGATCTCAGGAAGCGAGAAAGCCGTGAGATCAAGGTGATGACCAATCGGATAATCTCCCAGGCTAGATTGAACAAAAGTAAGGAAGTACTGGCTGTAAGAGAGGAGATAATGGAAGATGTATTCCGTAGGGCGGCGGAGAAGACGAATAACACGGATCTAGAGGATCGTGAATCATATCTGAGGCAGGCCATAGGGAAAGTATCATCCGCCTTGGATGGCAAGATAACCATCCGCTGTAGTCGTGCATATGAAAATTTGGTAAGAGATCTGGTAGATAAGATAGACCCTGGATTAACGGTAAAGGCCGACCTTGAAAGTACAGGTGGTATAATCGGTGTATCCGAGGACGGTATCTCTATCGATCTGACCCTAGAGACCAATCTTGAACGTAAAAAGAAGAGATTGAGGAAAGAGATATGCGATATTCTGTTTACGGAGGAAGGCTGAGTGCTGGTTGAGCTTATCGAGCAGTTGGGAATGATTAACCTTGTCCTATTGATCGTGGCAGTCTCTCTACTAGTTGTTGTGATACTCTTCATGAGCTATTTCAGGACTATCTTGTCCATCACACATTTTGCATATCCCAATGCGAAACTCCGTGCTAGGGGTGTACGCTTTATACATCAAAAGTACTTGGAACCATTGATAGAGTGTAGCAATGTACACGAGGTATTTTCAAAGGTAGAAAAGGCGGGAACGGAAATCCCCAAAGAGGTTAAGGACGATGTAGATCAATTCGAAGTTATTATCGAGAAGGCCATGGTGGATGACATCATGGATGCGAGACATTCCGTTCCGGAGGAGATAAAGCCCTTTGTTGATGCATGGTTACTTCGATATGACGTAAGGATGCTCAAAAGGGCCTTAAAGGGTTCCATGAGTGATCTTTCACAGGAGCAGATGAGTGATATTCTTTTTCCTGTGATGATTGTGGACGATTTTCTAATAGATGAGATAATGAATTCAAGGGATCTGCAGGAACTGCTGAACGTAATCAAAAGTACGCCTTTTGGCGAGGTGTTCACCGGAAGGGGAACGGAAGAAGATATCTTCTTGATAGACCTTAACCTCGACAGGTACGCCTTCAGAAAGATGAAGTCCACCATGCTTCGAGCCGAAACCGAGGACCAATCGGCAATCAAACTCTTCGTTGGTAAGTACACCGATATAATGAACCTGAAGATATTGATACGGGGTATCTACAGTGGTATCGACGGTGATAGACTGAAGGACGCAATGCTCCCCGCCGGCCGAGAACTGCCGGAATGGAGGTTGGAGAAGATGAGGGAGGCTAGAGATATAGAAGAGGCCCTTGTGGAGCTCGAGGGCACCTCATATGCAGGGTTAAGGAAGGCCGGTACCGATGATGAGTTGTATGAAAAGGAGAAGTACCTTGATGCGATGCTTCTTGAGATAACGTCCAATATGATGACGCAGTATGTATTGAGTGTGGGCCCCATAATCAGATTCCTTATGGGTAGGGAGTTCGAAGTACGGAACCTCAAGGCGGTAGCCAGGGGTATCGCCGAAGGGTTGAAGCCCGGAGTTATTAAAGAGATGATGATAATCGAGGGGGTAACATGAAGGTAGTCGTCGTAGGCGATGAACATATGGCCCTTGGTTTTGAACTTGCAGGGGTTGACGAGAGCTATACGCCCGGAACGGACATGGAAGCGATCAAGGTACTCGACAGGCTCATTGGATCCTCGGATGTTGCAGTTATTATCCTTTCCGAAAGTATAGCTGAAAATATTAGGGAAGATTTGGAGAGGATGACACAGGACAAGGGACTCTACCCGGTGATAGTGGAGATTCCCGGTAAGGCCGGTCCGGTGAAGGCTAAGAAGGACATCTTAAAAGAGAAGATAAGGAAGGCCGTTGGAATTGATATAACGTTACAGGAGAAGAGTTAATATGGTAGGAGAATATATAAAACACATAAAACAGATAAAACCCACTGGTAGCGAAGAAAAAGGCAGGATAATAAAGATTGCAGGACCCGTGGTACAGGCAGACGATCTCAAGGGCGCCGAGATGTACGAGGTGGTTGAGGTAGGGGAGGAAAAACTCATAGGTGAAATAATCGAGTTGCACGAGGACGTGGCTACTATACAGGTCTACGAAGAAACAGGTGGAATAGCACCGGGAGAACCAGTTTGGAGAACCGGTAAACCACTATCCGTGGAGCTGGGTCCCGGGCTGATACAGAATATCTACGACGGTATCCAGCGACCCCTAGAGTTGATCAAGGAGGAAACAGGTGACTTCATCAAGCGGGGAGTCGATGTACCTCCTCTCCCGGAGGATAAAGGATGGGAGTTCGAACCACAGGTTGAAGAGGGTGCCGAGGTAGATACCGGAGATATCATCGGAACGGTTCAGGAGAGTACCGTGGTTGAGCATCGTATAATGGTACCTCCCGGGGTAAAGGGAACGGTGAAGGAGATAGTATCACAGGGTGAGTACACCATCAAGGATAAGATAGCTGTTATCTCGACGGAAAAGGGAGAAAGGGAACTGACGATGAGGCAGTACTGGCCTGTACGTATCATGCGTCCCATAGTCAAAAAGCAGGCGCCCAAGGACCTTTTGATTACCGGACAGAGAGTACTCGATACATTCTTTCCTCTCACCAAGGGTGGCACCGCAGCGATCCCAGGGGGGTTCGGGACGGGCAAATGTGTAGTGGGTGAAACACCTGTACTCCTTGCAGACGGTACAAAGATGCAGATAAAGGAAATATACGACAAGTACAAAGACGACGGAAAGGTATGCATCGATGAACACGAAGATCTGATAGAACTTGAGGAACCCATCGATATATTATCCATGAGCGATGGAGATATAGTCAACAAGAAAGTCACCTGTATCTACAAGGGTAAAACTGACAGCACGGTTGTGATACACACCAAATCCGGCCGTGAAGTGGAGTTAACCCCCATCCACAAACTCTTCGTTTTAACTCCTGAGATGGTAATTATAGAGAGGCCCGCAGGGGAGATACGGGAAGGTGATACCCTTCTCGTCCCGAGAAAATTAACCACTAATGTAGGTGAGAATACAAAAATTGTAATTGAAGAACTGCTTCCTGAAAAGAGGATATGTGGTGAAGACTTCAAAAAACTGGCCGAAATTTTACGAACCTTGGAAAAGAGATACGGGGGTAGGAAAGCACTTGCGGAAAGACTCGATGTCAGTGAAGATTGTCTTACAGGATACACTCTCGAAAAAAATCGCCCCATGGTAAAGTTCGCATACAAGGTTTTCAGAGAGATAGGAACAGAATATAATATACGATATATCAAATCTGAAAGAAGATCTACTCCTATAAATGTTCCTTTGGAGTTGAACGAAAAATTCGCAGAACTATTAGGTCTTCTACTGGGAGACGGAAGCCTTAAGCCAAATTCGGTTCATTTTTACAACAATGATGAGCAACTACTCTCAAGAGTTGAATATCTTATGGATGATCTTTTCGGAGTGAAAGCAGAAAGAGAGTATGCAAACACCGTTAATTCGGTGAAGGTAAATTCAAAAACATTGAGAGACCTGCTTTATTCTATTGGTTTCCCCAGGAAGGACAAATCTAAAACATGTTATATCCCCCGAGAGGTACTTCGGAGTGATGAAAAGGTAATTGCTGCCTTCGTAAGAGGCTACTATCTAACTGATGGTAGTTTCAACCGCTATGAAATTGAAATCACTACCTCTAGTTTGAGGATGGCAAGTGATTTGGCCTATGCCATTACAATGATTGGCAGTGCTCCACGTATTAGTTCTAGAGAAACTAAAGCAAATAAAAGTTACAGACTGAGGATATCCGGTGAGGAATTGATAAACTTTTATGATAGAACATCCGTGGACCACCGGAAATACGAAGCGATAAAAAATTATCTGAATAAAGATACACGATATTTCAGGGGTGTGGATTCAGTGAGGATATCTCCCGAACTGGTGATGGAAAAATTCAAAAGAAGTGGATTATCTAGGAAAATATTCAAGGAAAATGGTATAAAGCTAGCAAATTATACAACCCAAAAAGAAAGAATGAGTGTCCCAGTTTTTAGAAAATTTTCAAATATCATCGCGGATGAACATTTAATTACGATCGCGGAGAACCACTTAGGCCATTTCATACCTGATCCCGTGGATTCTATTGAGGTAAACAGGGAAGTAAAAACGGTATATGACCTAACGGTGCCGGAGACCCATAATTTCGTCGGAGGAAACGCACCGATGATACTACACAATACCGTGATCCAGCACCAATTGGCCAAGTGGAGCGATGCTGATATAGTCGTATACGTGGGCTGCGGAGAGCGGGGCAACGAGATGACGGACGTTCTCACAGCGTTCCCTGAATTGGAGGACCCCCGCACGGGAGAACCACTCATGCGCCGCACCGTGCTGATAGCAAATACGAGTAACATGCCCGTGGCTGCAAGGGAGGCGTCCGTGTATTCGGGTATCACCATCGCGGAGTACTATCGTGATATGGGCTACAACGTAGCTCTCATGGCGGACTCCACCTCACGATGGGCCGAGGCCCTGCGTGAGATATCAGGCAGGCTGGAGGAGATGCCGGGCGAGGAAGGTTATCCGGCGTACCTGGCTTCGTCACTTGCAGCTTTTTACGAGCGTGCGGGTATCTGCAAGTTGATGGGAGAACGGGAAGGCTCCATATCCGTTATCGGCGCTGTGAGCCCGTCGGGAGGTGACTTCTCTGAACCCGTGACCCAAAATACACTGCGTATCGTTCGTGTGTTCTGGGCACTGGATACCGAACTAAAGAACAAAAGACATTTTCCTTCCATCAACTGGCTGCGTTCATACTCGCTTTACCTGGATGATGTGGCACCATGGTGGTCGGATAATGTAAATGAAAAATGGCACGAATTGAGGCGTAAAACCATGCGGTTACTTGAGAAGGAGAGCGAGCTACAGGAGATAGTTCAGCTTGTAGGTCCGGATGCACTGCCGCCTTCCGACAGGTTCGCGTTGCAGGCGGCCCGGATAATCCGTGAAGATTTTTTACAGCAGAACGCCTTCCACGATGTGGATACTTACTGTGACCCGAAAAAACAGTTCCGCATGCTGGAAGTGATGATGTCATACCACGATAAAGGCAAGGACACGCTTGATAAAAAATCATGTACGGTGGAAGAGCTGGAACAGATGGAAGTGGTGGAAAAGCTCAGCAGGATGTCCAAGGTGCCTTCGGAACAATGGGAAGAGAGGTATGCGGATATAGAGATGAACATGAACAAGGAATTCTCGTCCTTTGAGGAGGACTGAATATGTCTGAAGACGTTAAGAAAAAGATGGAGTACAGGAATGTGACGGAGGTATCAGGCCCCTTGATGGTGGTTGAAGGTATTACGGATGTCGCCTTCAGCGAGATAGCGCGTATAAAGCTGCCCAGCGGTGAAGAACGGCTGGGACAGGTACTAGAGGCTGAAACAGATAGGGCGATCCTGCAGGTATTTGCGGGAACCCGAGGTCTCGACACCGATCTAACATCGGTCCAGTTCACCGGAGAGGTGATGAAATTAGGGGTGTCCAAGGAGTTATTGGGCAGAATATTCAACGGCCTCGGAGAACCCATAGACGATAGTCCGGACATATTAGCGGACGAAAGGCGTAACATAAACGGCGACCCCATCAACCCGTCGGCAAGGGAATTTCCCAGGGAGTTCATCCAGACCGGTATATCCACCATAGACGGCATGCTCACCCTTGTACGAGGTCAAAAACTACCTATCTTCAGTGCCAGCGGGCTTCCCCACAACAGCGTTGCCGCCCAGATAGCTCGTCAGGCAAAGGTACTGGGTGAGGAGGAAGAGTTCGCCGTGGTCTTCTGCGCCATGGGTATCACGGCCGAAGAGGCGAATTACTTTATGCAGGACTTCGAACGTACCGGTGCTCTGGAACGTGCCGTACTGTTCCTCAACCTTGCCAACGACCCGGCCATAGAACGTATAATCATCCCAAGGATGGCACTTACCACCGCGGAGTACCTGGCCTTCGACTTGGGGATGCAGGTTCTTATCATACTGACTGACATGACGAATTACTGTGAGGCCCTTCGTGAGATAGCGGCGGCAAGGGAGGAAGTTCCCGGGCGCAGGGGATACCCCGGATACCTGTATACCGATCTTGCCAGCATATACGAACGTGCCGGGCGTATCGTGGGCCGTGAAGGTTCCATAACCATGATACCGGTACTCACCATGCCCGATGACGATATCACCCATCCCATACCCGACCTTACCGGGTACATCACCGAAGGCCAGCTGGTGTTCTCACGGGAACTACACCGGAAGGGTATCAGACCCCCTCTTATACCAGGAGAGAGTCTTTCCAGGCTTATGCAGCACGGGATCGGTCCGGAGAGAACAAGGGAGGACCACATGGGCGTGAGCAACCAGCTGTATGCCGCCTACGCCGAGGGTAACCGCCTGAGGGACCTTGTGGCTGTGGTGGGTGAAGAGGCTCTGACAGACAGAGACCGTGATTATCTCAAATTTTCCGATGAATTCGAGGAACGGTTCATAGCCCAGGGCGAGGACGACAACCGAAGTATAGAGGAGACCCTCGAACTTGCCTGGGATCTGCTTACTATAATACCCAAGAGAGAGCTGAAGAGGATAGACGAGGAATATATCGAGAAATATTATCCGGAGTAAAGGCTTTACCGCCGGCAAAAACAATTTATGTATCCCTGGTATATCTTGTCTTATGTTCACGGAAGCAGAAGGTGAAAAAGCGGTCAAGATCGCAAGGAGAGTTATAGAGGTACATGTCAAGGCAGAGCAGCCGGTAAATATCGAATTTCCACCTGTTTTTGACCAGAAGGGCGGAGTCTTCGTAACGCTGAATAAATACCCGTCGGGAGACCTCAGGGGGTGCATCGGATATCCCGAACCCGTGTTAAAGTTGAAAGAGGCACTGCCCCAGGCGGCCATGAGTGCTTCCAGGGACCCAAGGTTCATGCCTCTACGGCCGGATGAATTAGACGGTATCGTTGTGGAGGTTACACTGCTTACACCGCCGGAAGAAGTGGAGTACGACGACCCTTCGGAACTCCCCGGTAAGATATCGTGCGGAAGGGACGGTCTGATCATATCTCTGGGATTTAACAGCGGACTATTGCTGCCCCAGGTGCCTGTGGAATACGACTGGAGTGAGGAAGAGTTCCTTGACCATACATGTATGAAGGCGGGCTTGCCTAGGGATTCGTGGAGACAGGGTAACTGCACGGTAAAGAGCTTCCAGGGTACTATTTACGCCGAAGTAGAGCCTGTAGGTAAAGTGGAGAGAAGAGGATTTTGATGATACTGAAAGGATTTGCGTACATAAAGGGAGGTTTAAGAAACAGATACATAGAGTTCCAGGACGGTAAGATATCATCGATAAGTCCTTCGCGCCCTTCCGATACCGATATAATTCACTGGGACGGAGTCATACTTCCCGCCGGCATAGACCTGCACGTCCATTTCAGAGATCCCGGTGATACCATAAAGGAGGACTTTTACACCGGCACATCGAGTGCTGCATTCGGAGGTATAACCACCGTACTGGATATGCCGAACACCGATCCGCCGACGAACACGGTTGAAAGGTTGAAGGATAAGCTCCGAACGGCAGAAAAAAAAGCGTGTATAGATTTCGGCCTGTACGGATTGGTGGGTGAAGACAGTTTGAAGATGTCGGAACTGACGACGCATTTCAAGGTATATATGTCCTCCAGTACCGGCGTGGAAGCCGGATACGATAGGAAAACTGTGACGGATCTGCTCGAACGAGGGTGCAGTGTCGCATTCCACTGTGAGGACCCGGAAAAGTTTGGTGAAGTCGGTGGCGGCCTGCCCGGATACAACGTACAAAGACCGGCGGAAAGTGAAATATCGGCCATAGGATCGCTGATGGAACTTCCCGAGGGAAAAAAACGAGTATGTCATGTTAGTACACCGGAGAGTCTGAGGCTCGCACGGAAGGCATCATGCTCAGTGGAGGTCACCCCACATCATCTGTTATTCAACGAAGAGGCTCTTCTCGGTCCCTTCGGCAAGGTGAATCCACCCTTGAGAGAGATAGACGAGCAGTATGAACTTTGGGAGGCCTTTGAAAGGGGCGAGATAGACGTTCTAGCCAGCGACCACGCACCGCATCTTATGGAGGACAAGGATGTGGAATTCCGGGACGCGCCCGCGGGACTGCCCGGTGTGGAGACCATGTATCCAATCATGCTGAACTATGTGTCTTTGGGAAAAATATCTCTATCCACTTTGGTAAAGACCATCGCAGAACGTCCCGGGGAATTACTCGGATTGAAAAAAGGGCGTATCGCCGAGGGTTACCATGCAGATCTGATACTGGTTGACTTCCGTGAAGTTGAGAATATACAGGCGGATAGGTTGCATTCCAAGGCCGGCTGGAGTCCTTATGAAAACTTCAGAGCGATCTTCCCCAGGCACGTTATATCACGGGGCGAGTTCGTAGTCAAGGACAGGGAGTTCGTTGGAGAAGGTGGAAGGGGTAAATACGTAACCGGTGTGTGTTAGACGGATAAGATACTACTGATCTTACTGTTGTGTACGGTGATAATAGCGTAGATATTTAAGGTATAGCGGAACTCATAACTTTTTGAACTAAGTTACGACCTCCACAACTCATTTCGGGAATCAAATTCCCGATGGTATAAGAATTTCGTCAAGAAATTCTCATTGACTTAGAAAATCACATATTTTCTGAGTGTCACAGGAATATCATTCCTGTTTAGTAGGAATTCTAAATTCCTACGGTTTAATGAAAGCCAGAGACTTTCAAGTTAGACGTCAAAGACATTCTATTGGTACAAAAAGGCATGTCTTTGACTATAATCTGGAATTCAAGATAACGCTAGAATATAACCGACATATATATATAGGTGTACTGTTATAACTATCGTTGATCAGCATGATGATAAATAAGATATATGTAACAGTGAGTATTTTATTTATTGTAAGCTCGACTTCTGCGGCATACCTCTTTTTTCCGGCGTTCAACGACCAACTGAGGG
>CAZAMQ010000034.1:0-9464 GCA_964486225.1 uncultured Thermoplasmata archaeon
TAATTTGGTATACCCGGACATCAGGATCATAGACCCGGGCGATTGAAGGTCCGCCCAGGTATACGTTTAGTCGTGTTCCGGTAGCTAAGAGAGTTAATAGTTGACTTGAAAAACATTCAGAATAGAGTGAATAACAAGATTTACCAGTAAATCGAGGCCGAAATCCCTCTCTCCACACTTTTTTGCTGACAATATTTAAAGGAGGAAGTGAAAACGTATGAGAAATATTGGATTACGCCATATCATTTTGCTATATGAGCGACATATAAATAACATAGACCTGCACCCGATATACGTGATCCTTTGTTCCGATGTCCCTTTTATCGACGGAAATCTCGCTTCAACTTCAAAGTTAAAGGTATCTAAAAGACAATTCATTTTATCTACTTATATATTCAAGATAGTATATATACAAGTCCCGTATTCTTAGTACTAAGTGGTAAGGACGGGAAACAAGAACAAAACCGGAAAGAGCCTGACCATCACCCGGAATAAAGGATTCCGAGAACTCAAAGACTTTCGTAAAAACGAAAGCCTTGTCATGGCCCTCGTAGGCCTGGAAACGAACAAAGAGAGCATAAGGTTGCTCTAAGATAGTAACCTAGCGCTCAACACAAAGGTGGTAAAATGACCACGTCCGATAGAATGTCCTTGTGGCCGTGTGTTCGTATCTCGGTGAAGGGACGGAATCAGGTCTACACGACCATAAAGGAAAAATAAATTCGCGTCTCCGACGAGGGGACGCTGCTCTTTTTTACTACGTTTTCATGATCTCAAAGATGTCCTTTCATATCCATAACTATTTTGATACGCTCAGCAAGTAGCGAAATCCCAGATTCCCACAACTTCTCTCCCTTTTCAACCGTAGCCTTTGTGGGGTCGCCCAGTACACCCATAGGCGATAATTCGTGGGTGTCCCAAGCAAAGTTGAATGACGGTTTGTGATCGAAGGTCATCGACGGATGAGGGAAGGTCATCTCCTTCTCCGGTATTGCATCTACATCCACCAGTTCTTTACGGTTGGCCAGTGAAGTCGAAGTTTCGTAATCACCCGCATGAACGTCGTTCTCTGTCTCGACCAATTTCTTTTTGCCGGGCTCCATACACTCTCCGGAATCGATGAAAATCAGCAAACCCGTTTCTTTCTTCAACTTGCGGGCGACGGTGTTCAATGCGGAATTGTTACCTCCGTGACCGTTGCAGATAAACAATTTTTGGAAGCCGTGGGTTGCAACAGAACGGCCTATATCCATGACCAACGCCTCAAAGGTTTCCGGCCTAAGAGTTACCGTACCCGGAAAGGACATGTGGTGGTCGCTTATACCGTATGCAAAGGTGGGCAATATGGGTGGTTTTGGACCATCTATCATTTTCACCGCATTTTCCAGTAAATATCTGGCATCGTATGAATCTGTATCCAAGGGTAGGTGGGGGCCGTGCTGTTCAAGGCTGCCCACAGGGAGCAGCGCTAGATCAACATACCTTGTAATACACAAAATATCTTCTCGGGTCATCTCACCCCAATATATTGGTAGTTCTTCTTTCATGTGCCGTATATAGATGAACACGGTATTACATTTTTTGATTATTACGGTATTTAACGCCGACGTCCATGGCTGCGGCTAGACCCATACCCCATGCGAGGGTCGCGTGGCGATAGCCGCGAAGTACCAGGGAACCGATCACATAAAAATTCTCTATATCAGTAACACCGGAGGGGAATTTGAACTCACCGTATGAAAATCGCATGTCGGGAAGGGTGGGCTCTCTACCTATAGCGGTTATCACGAGATCACAACTCAACGTATCTTCACCATACTGAAGCGAATAAACATCATCGGCTAGTTCCAAACCTGTTAGCTCATGGCATATCTCTTTTATCCCTCTCGTTTCTGCCTCTTCCACAAGCACACTTAGGGCCTTAGGCTCATCTCTCCTGAGGATGGTAGTATCAGCACCCAGTTCTTTAAGTCGAAGAGCGTAGTCGTAGGCAGCATCTCCACCTCCCACAACTACTACCCGCTCTCCCGTGTAATCCCTCCACTCGGGATGATATCTCTCACCCGTTATCCCCAATGAGATGGGTTTAGTACCGGTAGCGAGGACCATATATTTAGAACTGATAATACCGTTCTCTGTAACAGCTTCAAAACTTTTTTTCTTCTTTAATATCTCTCTTACATCGTCCTTTAACATATTGATCTTATAATCCTTTATTATCTCACCCAACTCTACGGCAGCCTCCCGGCCGCTCATATCACGTAAACCTGGAAAATTCTCTAATCTGTTCGCCTGGGAAAGTAATCCTCCCGACCTGTCTCTTTCTACCAATAGTACGTCATCAATACCCTCGCGTCGGCACTGCTGGGCCGCCGCTATCCCGGAAGGGCCCGCACCTATCACCGCAACCGTTGCTCTACTTCTTTGCATAATAATACCTCCGCAAGACCGTGACATATGGATATGAGAGAAGAAAGATGTATCCTTTCCGAAGAAGTCGCCGTTCCGTCGGCTAGAAAGAATGTACGGTAATCACGTACAAAAGCGTCTCTGCACGTCGTCTCGCAGCACATGTCCGTCATCACACCGCATATGAATATATTCTCTATACCTTCTAAATGTCTGTCCAGATATGTTCTGTAAAAGGATGAATAGGTAGGCTTTGTGACCACAGGGCCACTGACCTTCACTTTATCTACTATCTCCGCCATCTCACCTTCGGTGACCGGAGATGACTTCCACCACTGCATCATAGTACTGGACGGAGCAGTATCTTGTATCGTTCTGGTGTAGATTATCTTTCCGCCCATTTCAACAAACAGGTCCACCAGATAATTGATATTATCTGCGATGATATGTGCCGCGGGAAGATATGCGTGACTTTTCGGATCCATAAAATAGTTCTGCATATCGACCACAAGGAGTGCACTTTTACGGGCTTCTATACTACCCGGCCATCTCTTACGATGGGGGAGGTTTTCAAGCCACTTCTCCGTCTTTTCACGCAGTTCTTCCCTGGTAATGTAAGACTCCTTGCACATCAGTATGAAAATAGAATAGCATCGTAATAAATCTAGTGGCAGTTTCCAAAATACAATTACAGATCGTTATCAAGATATGTAAGCAATACTTGGCCGCAGTTACTCTTTATCTCGTTCTCCTTCAGGTCGCCGATACTGAGATGTACATCGTATCCACTATTACGCATCTCGGCTATCACCGGATATAGGTGGGTGTCATCTTCGGTAAAAACGTTTACCAGCTTGTTCTTTTCGGCCATGTTAGTGGGGTTTAGAGGTGTGATCTTTATAGCGAATGTATTGGGCGGAAAAATTCTTCTTAATTTATCTACGTCTATCTCATTGTCCGGATGCAGTGCGAAATTGAGTGTTACCTTTCTTCCGCCTATGTAGAATTCGCCACCGTAATCGGCTACCTGCTCCAAGCTCCATTTGTCCACGGGCATCAGATGATCACGCCTCTTTTCATCGGTAGAGTGTATTGAAAACTGAATCTGGAAGTTGCCTTTGAATATGTCATGGTTGAGGCTTTTCAGACGTCTGAACCAGGTCTCCCTCCCTAAAGGTGCCATGGTGGATATGCAAGGCATATAGTTCGGGGGTTGGTACCTGTCTTTTATTTCGGTGATGGTATCTATAACAGCATCGTTCAAAGCGGGTTCACCTATGCGCGCAAATTGAACCTTGAATTTATCTGATTTTACATCACCTGATGGCAAATATTTTTTCACCACATGATCTACCTGTTCCATCATCTGTTCAACACTCAATTTACCGTGGTAAAAATGTCCTGCATCACAGAATTTACAATTTATCGGACAGCCGAATAAACTAGAGATGATGATGACCCACTTCTCTTCCCTAGAATTGGCACCACCCAGTGAGTCCACGAACTCAACGTACTTGCATTTACCCTCGAATCGGGCAAGATAAGCCTTGGCTATATCCTCAGTACCCTGTTCGCGTATGATCTTCATCTACTACAACTGAAACTCAATAAGGGGATAGATATAATCTTTTGCTTTTTGCAACATTTATAATAATCATGATATGACTGAGATAATCCTTTTATTACAATAACTCACTGAGATGTACATGACCACTGCTAGGGACATACTCAACGAGCTAAAGTGGAGGGACGGCCGAAGTCTGGAGGGTGTGGAGATATTTTACGTTCATCGAGGAGCTCCTAGAGACTTCAAAGTGCTCAATGGCAAGGATATAATCAACCTTGGTAGATCATTCATAAAGCATACCGACGGAGAAATACCTTACCACAGAGTATTTCAGATATCCAAAGGCGCGAAAGTGCTCTTATCGAGAGAAAGGGATTGATCATAAACTATCAAAGAGATCATTCATCTTGTTCTTCAGACTGGTATTGATCAGGGCGTTTGTAACATCGCCTCTGGTCTTCTCCACAAGGTCCCTAGCGATATCCTGCTTATGTTTTACGGGTAGAACAGCATTGGGATAGTCGAATATCATTAGCATGTCCTTTATCTGTTCCATTAATCGCAGCAATTTGCGGGCATCATTCAACTTCCCCTCGGCAAGGTTATCCAGAACCATGCGTCTTAACTCGCCAACCACATCTCCCATCCCCAGGACATATGAACCCGCCGTTATGCCAAGTTCTTTTGGGGTCCTTATGTTGTCACCACTCTTTATCGCCCATAATATATGTGCCTCGGCAAGTTCCTGGAAGCCGTTCCTCAGCATACCTGAATTGTACAGCTCGGGATAATCTTCAACTATACTCTTTACTTTGGAGATCTCCTGGAAGGCCTCGTTGAATGTTTCACGGGGTTCCTCATCGTTGTGTATCAACTGAATTATCTGCCTTGAAGTACGTTCTATGGTACGTGAAGACTTCATCACCAGCTCTCTCACCGTATCTTTGTCGTCCAACTTGGAATCGATCTCCGTTATTATTTCCCTCAGTTTGCTCACCTCAGTCATTTGCCATCACCTATTAAGGCCTTCACACGTTTAACTTTCTTCTTGATTATATCGGGTTTGCCAATATCGTGCCTCATGTGGATGTTTTTACCTTTTATGTGAGAAAGCGCCCGTTCACTGACTCGTTCGGCCTCTTCTATCCTGTCGGCGAATCCGACAACCGCTAGTGATCTGGATGTCGTCGTATATATATCTCCGTCCCTGGCATCCACGGAAGCATAGAACAATTCAGCACCTTCCCTTTCTATGGACTCCTCGTCAACCTTCAGGTGACTGCCGGGTATGGACTCGAAACCGTACCCCTCGGGGACGATATACTTACACACGGATGCCTTGGGCTCGAAGGATACGTCGATACCAGAGAGATCACCTTCTGCTATCTTACTACACAGTTCTGCATAATCTGTTTTCAAAAGCGGTAAAATATTCATCACCTCGGGATCACCCCAACGGCAGTTGAACTCTATCACTTTGGGTCCCTTGGCGGTGATCATGAACTGGCCGTATATGATACCCTTGTAAGACCTATCCTCCTTCCTCATTGCTTCTAGGGTCGCCCTTATTATCTCAATACTCCTTTCATATGTATCTCTGTCTACAAAAGGTAGCAGCCCGTCGGGCATGGAATATGAGCCCATGCCACCGGTGTTTGGCCCTTGGTCGTCTTCGAAAAGTCTCTTGTGGTCCTGTACGAGAGGAGTCGGTATTACATTCACTCCGTCGGTGAATGCCTGTAGTGTGAACTCTTCGCCTTCGAGTTTCTCTTCCAGGACGACCCGAGGAGTACCGCCGATATTTTCGTTCAGTACCTTTCTGCTGTAGTCAATCAGATCCTTTTTACTATCCAGATGGTCGCCCATCACCTTAACTCCTTTACCACCTGTAAGACCTACCGGCTTGACCACCAGATCTCCGGTATAGTGGGCGATAAAATCTTCAAGTGCCTCTATATCATCAAAAACTTCGTACTCCACTCTACCCGAAAGTTCGTGCCGAGCCATTAGGTCGCGCATGAACTCTTTTGAGGTTTCGATCTCCGCCGCTGCACTATCCGGACTAGCACATGGAATCCCTTTCTTTTCCAGCTCGTCCACTATACCATTACCAAGAGGTGCCTCCGGTCCTATCACACCGAGCTCGACTTCCTTCTCCACGGCCCAATCCACTATCTTATCGATTTTCGTGCCCTTTTCCAATAAGGTTTCCTTGGCTAACCGAGCGATGCCCGGGTTGTTGTTGCCCATTGCAGCGTATATCTCCGCGCCGCTCCGGGCCAGTGCCTTTACCATAGCATGCTCTCTTGCTCCGCCTCCGACTGTGATGACCTTCATGATATCAATGGGTTATAGCAGGGGAGATATAAGATTTGTTCGCTGCTGCGAGTCTATTCTTTTAAATATTCTTCCTTTTTTTTACCAAGGACGATCAAATTCTTGTGAATGCTGATTATCTCCTCCGCTTTTACCATAATGTTCACGACCTTTACATCCACGGGTGATGAAATAGTGCCTTCGTCTAGCGTACCGACCGGGATTGAAAGGTTCATGTCGTCGAAGGGCATCACCGGTATGATATAGGACTCGATACATTCCCTCTCACCCACTTTGGTGATCACACGTGCTTCAACTCGCACATATTCGAGGTTGCCTTCAGCGTTTTTTTCTGCTTCATTCACCACGCCCATTTCCTTACCCTCCACATCCTTTACCTTTGCACCTAAAAGTTCCGCTACGGGGCTTATCCATAATTTGATCCCTTCCGGTGTTATACTATCGATGTACTTGAGATTCACACGGATGTGCCCGCCAAAGAATCCTTTATGAACTATCAGATGGGTGGGATTAAGGGTGGACCGGTTCATCTCCAGATCGGTCACATGGCCGAAATGTTGGCCGTTGGAGCTGTAAACCTTTATACCTTTAAGCTTCTTAAAGGTAGTTCTTCCGTCACCGGGTTCATTTTTTACCATTAATTACCACTTATTCCAATATGTTCACAGTGGTATATTACACTTATCCTTCTTTTTTGGTCCAAATCCTAACGAAACGATCGACCAGACTGTCGAAGAAGGTCTGACGATACTGTATCAGCAGGTCGGCTATCTTCTCTTCGTCCGTCACGAAGTACATATTTTCTCTCTTGTCTATGATCCCGTCTTTTTTGAGTCTTTTTAGGTGATACGATATGGTGGACGGGGCGACGTTTATTACCTCTGAAATCTCCTTGTGTGACGAATCCGGATACTCCATCAAAAAGAGTATTATGGTTCTGGGCAGTTCTTTGCGCAGCACCGCCAGCCTGTCCTTGTCATACCGGTCTATCTCTCCCTTGGCGTAATACCGCATATATTTTCCTTCTTTACGAGTGGTGATCAACTCTCTCTTCTCCAGTACCCTCAGATGGTAACGGATGGTACCTAGCGGTATATCCACGACCCTATCGATCTCTCTGAGGTGTATGCCGGGGTTATCCTTGACAGCTTCAAATGTTACCTTGCGTGCCTCCAGCTTAAGAGTTTTGTCGGCCACCTTGTATCACTCCCACAGACCGGAGATCATCAGAAGTGCTACAACACCGACGTCAAAGAGCATGTGATAGTGCCCTTCGCCGATAAACTCGAGTGAATCTACGTAAAGACCGGCCAGCAGTAAGACTGCCTTGGCGACGAACAGAAGTATGGCTATGGTGAGTAAGAGTAATCTCTTTGTCCTGACACGCAAGTATGCCAGGGCGAATATGATAGCTCCTGACGATGCCAATACCAGTAGAACACCCAGCACCAGCGAATCCATTGCCCAACTCATGTTGCTCCTATGGAGATATACGGTAAGTGATAAAAAAGTTGTCTATATATCAGATGATTTTTCATCTATAACTCCTCATCCGTACTCCAAACGTCTTCGCTCTCGTACTTTGTCACTTTCTTACCTCTTTTCCTCACGAAGATCAAAGTCAATACCAGTGCTACAATCACTACAATGATCATCAATATCAACCATATGGGGAGGAACGCCCCTGTATCATCAGTCTCCGACACTTCCTCCTCCCAGTTTAAAAACGGATACGTTTCCCCATCGACGATGTTCCATGTGTAGTTCGCCTTCAAATCTTCGTATGAATCAACGAAGACTATTTTCCAGTCAGCGTCGACGAAGGTATTTACATCCATCATCTCAGATGTGGTCTTGCCTTCTCCAGCAGCACTCTCTGTCTGATCTGAGGTTTCAACGTCCCAGAAGGATGCGTTCACCGAACCTCGCCTGTTGTCCCCAATTAGACCACCGATATCACTGCTTCCGCTCACGTGGCCCGACGCGAAGGAATAGAAAACCAAACCATCGTTATGACCTATGAGTCCGCCCACCTTACTGATTCCAGAAACCGTTCCGGCCGCATAACAGTTCCACACTTCACTCTTGAAGTCCAAAAAGGTAACGTACTCAGAGTCCGTGTTATCTCCTACCAATCCTCCGACGGTATATAACCCATCTACGTCTCCGGTGGCATAAGATTCAGATATATTTTCGTAGTTTCTACCTACTAAACCCCCTACAGTTGAGCCACCGAGTACGCTTCCTTGGGAATATGAGTTAGAAATCGTGCCCCTGTTTATACCTGCTAACCCCCCTACCTGCCTGTTCAAATACGGGCCTTCCTCATCCATGAGTTCTACGCTAGACCCGCTACGGACCACCATCACCTGATCTCTGGCGATGTTCACATCCACCAATCCCACGTTTTTCACGATACCTTCCTCACTTATATGTCCGAGGAGACCGAGATAATCCGTCTCGGGACGATTGGTGAAAAGCCTTTTGATTTTATAGCCTCGGCCGTCAAGTGATCCGTTGAAGCTGAAAGGTGCATGCCAGGGTCCTGCCCCTACTGGTTCAAACCCATCTCCGTCGTTCCATGTCTTCGTTTCGCTGGCATCGATGTCATTGGCTAGGGCATAATGTGCGGTCAGATCAGCACTCATGTTCTGTAAGTCGTGAACATCGTATATCATGTACGGGTCATCCGCAGTCCCGCTGCCCCCGAGGAACACTCCGTCTACGGCATAGGATCCTACGGTTGCGATGTTTATGGATAGTGCGGACATGAGCAAAACTGCTAGTGAGATGAGAGTAAATTCTCGTGTCAAATCACTTTTTCTGCGTCTCAAATATTCCCTCTTTTTTATTCTAATTTGCCACTTCCACATATATATGATAATATATTATGTTTGCGTAACATTTGATAATAATGATTTATAAAAAAGAGAACTGGGATATATCCACGGATTAAGGTCGTCTGTTAAGCATATTATTATGTAGCGGGTCTGACAAAAAGTTAAAATAACTTTTTGTCAGCCGTTAAAAAATCCTAACATATTCTCCTTGCCCGTCAATTATAAAAAATAATGTGACGGACCAGTCGGAAAGCAAAGCTTTCCGATAGCCCATAAATTAAGGAATTTACGGACGCGGCGGGATTCTGCTC
>CAZAMQ010000034.1:9564-24625 GCA_964486225.1 uncultured Thermoplasmata archaeon
AGCATAGCTTTCCGATAGCCCATAAATTAAGGAATTTACGGACGCGGCGGGATTCTGCTCAGAATTGCTATAAAGTCGCAATTCTAACCGTTCGTGAAACCATGTTTCACTCACGAACCTAAAGGTTCTCATCCCGTGCTAAAAATAATGTGACGGACCAGTCGGAAAGCATAGCTTTCCGATAGCCCATAAATTAAGGAATTTACGGACGCGGCGGGATTCGAACCCGCGACATCTGGCTTAGAAGGCCAGCGCCATATCCAGGCTTGGCCACGCGCCCATGTGGTCGTAAGGTATTTTTAGGGCAAGACTGGAGGCGTTTGGAACTTTGTTCCGAACTAGTATTCCGTCTTTATTCAAGGGAATTTATAATGCCCTCTGGTGTTAGAGGAAGATAAAATATCTTCCTCGCCAAACCACGCACATATTACTACAACAACCATAAGTGGTTTGTTTAATAATTTTTCTGAGAATCCACCAACTCTTGATGCATCCTCTTGCATCGGTCCAACCAAGGTCACTTCCACTCCGCCTCATCAATCACCCTGTCCATCAAATCATAAGGAGTGTTGACGCCTTCCTTTTCACACCACCGCAAACATTTCCGGTATACATCCCAATCCCATTCGTCAGGCTCCCAGCACACCGACGCCTCTTCGAACTTTTTGAGAGGGATGGGTTCCATACTACCCGATCCCTCCTTTCGGATCTGCTCTTCCACAACCTTTAATTTCTCCCTGCACACGTACAGTTGAGATGGCTGTAAGTCTGCCAGTCTCTTATCAAACGTCTTGCTGTTCTTCATCGTCTTCCGTCAATATGTCCTCTTCTTCGTCTATGGAAACTTCTTCCTCGTCCATCAATATCTCTCCTTCCTCTTCTTCGCTGATCACTTTGGTCATGGTTATCAGCTTATCGTCCCCTTTAAGCCGCATGACACGTACGCCCATGGTATTCCTGCTCTGCAGGGATATCTCCTCGGCTCTGGTCCGTATCACCATTCCGTGTAAGCTCATCATCAATATCTCGTCGTCGTCTTCCACCACACGGGCACAGACGACGTCACCGTTCCGCTCGTTCGTCTTTATGGTGATCACCCCTTTTGCGCCGCGCCTGGTCTTCCTGTAATTTTTAACAGCCGTTCTTTTACCATAACCGTTCTTAGTAAGACTGAGAAGGACATCGTCCGGAGTTACCAGGGTCATGCTGACCACTTCGTCGCCTTTACGAAGCGTAGCCCCCTTCACTCCCATGGTGTATCTACCGGTAGACCTCACATCACTTTCATCGAAGCGTATAGCCTGGCCCTTCTTCGTGGCCAAGAGGATTTCGCTCTCTCCATCGGAGAGTTTTGTGTCCACGAGTTCATCATTTTTCCTCAACCGTATGGCCCATATACCTGTGACCCGGGGATGGCTGTAGGCCGATAAAGCCGTCTTCTTGATCTTCCCTTTCTTTGTAGAGAAAAGCAGATACTTATCTTCGGAGAATTCATCCACAGGTATCAGATCTTCCACTCTCTCATCCTTCTCCAACCTGGGCAGTAGATTTACTATAGGGCGTCCTCTGGTACGTCTCCCTCCCTTGGGCAGCATGTAAGCTTTCAACCAGTAAACCTTGCCTTTATTGGTGAAGAACAGTAAATAATCATGTGAATTGGTGACGAACAAGTCAACAACATGGTCTTCATCCTTGGTGTCCATCCCCATCAGACCGACACCGCCCCGCCTCTGCTGTCTGTATGTGTCCAGAGGTAACCGTTTGATGTATCCGCCTTGAGTCAGTGTGATAACGTACTCTTCTTCTGGTATCAAGTCTTCATTCTCCACCTGGACAGCGTCTTTATCTATCTCCGTTCGCCTTTCGTCGCCGTATTTGGCCGCTAGATATCTGAGTTCTTCCTTTATTATCTCCAGGATCCTCTGCTCATCCCCAAGGATATCTTTGTATTCCTTGATCTTTTTCTCGAGAGCTTCATATTCGTCCTGAAGTTTACTGCGCTCTAATCCTGTGAGCCGCCTCAACCGCATATCCAGTATGGCCTGGGCCTGTATGTCGCTCAATAGGAACTGCGCGCACAGTGTTGCCTTTGCCTCGTCCGTACTTTCCGAACGGCGGATTATGCGTATCACCTCATCCAGGTTACTCAGTGCGACAAGAAGGCCGTCCAGTATGTGAGCCCTTTCCTCCGCCTTCCTAAGGTCGTACTCCGTCCTCTTTGTAACAATGTTGATGCGGTGGTTGATATAATGCTGGATTGTCTCCTTGAGTGTGAGCACATGGGGCTCCTTGTCCACGAGTGCAAGATTGATCACACCGAAGGTTACCTCCATCTGCGTATGTTTGAAGAGTTTGTTAAGAACTATCTCAGGGATGACACCTCTCTTGAGTTCGATGACTATCCTTATACCTTCTCTGTCCGACTCGTCTCTGAGGTCCGATATCTCTTTGATCACATCGTTCTTTACCAGATTAGCGATACTCTCCACAAGATTGGATTTATTAACTTGATAGGGTATCTCATTTACTATGATGCGTCCCTTGTGCCCTTTACGTTCTTCCTCCATCTGTGCCTTCGCTCGAATGGTTAACTTACCACGGCCGGTCTTGTATGCCTGGTACACTCCTTCGTAACCGTATATTATTCCACCGGTGGGAAAATCCGGCGCTGGTAGATACTCTATAAGATCAAGCAGTTCTATCTCCGGTTCGTCAATCTGAGCGATTATGGCGTTGACCAGTTCGTTAAGGTTATGCGGAGGTATATTGGTAGACATACCAACGGCAATACCGCTGGAACCGTTGAGGAGCAGACTTGGTAGTTTACCCGGTAGAAGTGTGGGCTCCTGGAGCGAACCGTCATAATTATCTCTGAACTCTACGGTTTCTTTTCCTATATCTTCCAACATCTCCTCGGCGATGGAATGAAGTCTGGTTTCGGTGTAACGCATAGCCGCCGGAGAATCTCCGTCGATCGACCCGAAGTTGCCCTGACCGTCGATAAGAGGATATCTCAGTGAAAAATTCTGTGCCATGCGGACAAGGGTATCGTAAACCGCCTGATCCCCGTGAGGATGGTACTTACCGAGTACGTCTCCCACTACACGTGCTGATTTTTTATGTGGTTTTGAGGAAGACAAACCCTCTTGGTACATAGAATAAAGTATTCTGCGGTGTACCGGTTTCAAACCGTCTCTCACATCGGGTAGTGCGCGTCCGACTATAACACTCATCGCGTAGTTGATGTAGGACTTTTTCATCTCGTCCTCGATGTGTTTTTCCAAAACCTTATCTGCTATCTCAACCTCTGTCATCATAAAACCTCATCATATGTCTATATCATCTGCATCGGTGGCGTTGTTCTCGATGAACTCTCTTCTCGGTTCTACTTCCTTCCCCATGAGTATGTCGAACAGGCGGTCGGCCTCCTCGGCATCTTCTATTGTAACTCTCGCAAGGATCCGGTGCTCCGGATTCATGGTCGTCTCCCAAAGCTCCCTAGGGTTCATCTCACCGAGACCTTTGTATCGCTGTATGCTGACCCCTCTCCCACCCCACTCTTCCAGGATCTCCCGCTTTTCTCTTTCATTATATACATACTCTTCTTTACGACCTCTTTTAAGCTTGTAAAGAGGCGGTTGTGCCATGTAAAGATATCCGAAGTCTATTATCTCTCTCATGTACCTGAAGAAGAAGGTGAACAGTAATGTCCGGATATGTGCGCCGTCGACATCCGCATCGGTCATTATTATTATCTTGTGGTATCTGGTTTCCTCAGGTTTGAACTCATCGTCGAATCCGGTGCCCAAGGCAGATATCATAGAGCGTATCTCCTTGTTGTCAAGCATCTTGTCTATCCTCGCCTTCTCAACATTGATTATCTTTCCTCTGAGTGGTAATATCGCCTGGAAGTTCCTGTCTCTGCCCTGCTTGGCCGAGCCCCCTGCGGAATCGCCCTCGACGATGTATAATTCGGATACCTTCGGGTCCGGGTTGGAGCAATCGGCCAATTTACCGGGTAGATCTATACTACCGAGTATACCTTTCCTCCTTGTAAGGTCTTTTGCCTTCCTTGCGGCCGTCCTCGCCTTCGCGGCCATCATAGCCTTACTCATTATGGCCTCCGCCACTTTGGGATGTTCTTCAAGGTAGGTCATCAGTTTATCGCTCAGTACGGATTGGACGACGCCGCGTATCTCGCTGTTGCCCAACTTCATCTTTGTCTGCCCCTCGAACTGGGGTTCCGGAAGTTTTACGTTTACGATCGAGGTCAACCCCTCCCTGAAATCATCTCCTGTCAGGTTCATATCTTTACCGAAGTCGTTCTCATCGGCATACTTCTTCAACGTGTTCGTCAGACCGGCCCGAAAACCGGTGAGATGTGTACCGCCCTCAATGGTGTGGATATTGTTAGCAAACGGATAAACGTTGTTTGTGGAGTAAGAGTGTGCCAGATACTGCATGGCAACTTCAACCTGGACACCGTTCATCCTATCACTGAAGTATATGACTTCCTGGTGAAGAGGTTCCTTTTCACGATTGAGGTATTCTACGAACTCTATTATTCCTCCTTCATAATGAAATTCCTGTGATGCATCACTCTCTTCATCCTTTATCGTTATCCGCAAGTCCTTGTTGAGGAATGCCAGTTCCCGCATGCGTTCCTTCAATCTTCGGTAATTGAATTCCAGGGTCTCGAATATCTCCGGATCTGGCATGAAAGTAGTTTCGGTACCACTCTTACCGTCATATTCTCCTACTTCGTCTAGCTCGGACATTATTTCGCCCCTTCGATAATCCTGACGGTATATCTTACCGCCTCTCCTGACTTTGACTACCAGCCATTCCGAAAGGGCGTTCACTACGGACACGCCGACGCCGTGAAGACCACCGGAGACCTTGTAGCTCTTGCGGTCAAATTTGCCGCCGGCATGCAGTTTAGTCATGACTATCTCCACACCCGACCGCTTATACTGCGGGTGCATACTCACGGGAATACCGCGTCCATCGTCCTTCACGGTAACGCTTCCGTCTTGATTCAGGGTTATGTCTATATTGTGACAGTACCCCTCCATTGCCTCATCTATACTGTTGTCAACCACCTCGTAAACGAGATGGTGCAGACCGTTTTCGTCGGTGCTGCCGATATACATACTGGGGCGTTTTCTGACGGCGCTGAGCCCCTCAAGTACCTTGATCTTGTCAGAATCGTAAAGGCTCTTCTTGGTTAATACTGATTCTTCTTCCATTATTTTACCACCATTACAGTAGTCGGTATATGCATCCCATACACACGGAACAAGTAACCGTTTTTACTAGTATACAACAAAGAGTCACACTATATTAATCTTTCCAACATGCTGGCTATAAAAGGGATATATCGTCGATTTTCAACATATACGATAGATTTTTTTTAACCGTTTTGCCTTCTTCATGGCTTCATCGTCGATTTGCTTCTGACATAAGTGGTCAACCACAAGCCCCGTCACGATTATGGGGAAGGTCAACCATATGATGATGAACTCATTGGTCAGGTATGCCATCAATAGGATACACCCGGTGATGCCGGCGAGTAGATAAGGCAAAGTAGTCCAGGGTGTATGACGGAAGGTCAATTCTATCGTTTCTTGGCCGCAGTTTCGGCAGACTGAGCCCCTGGTTTTTACGATTATGCATGCAGGACAGGCGTAGCGTTTTGGCATCATCGGACGATGTGACGAGACATATATGGTTTTTTGGTATGTACATACGAAGGGAGGGACCCGCCGAAAATTTAATAGAGCGGATAAAGAATCCTCTTGGCCATGCCTACAACCGGTAACGATGACCTTATTGCCATGGAAAAAAAGTGGCTAGACCGTTGGGAAGATATGAACATCTACCGATTCGATAGAAAATCCGACGCCCCTGTGTTCTCCATAGATACACCGCCGCCCACCGTTTCCGGCAGGATGCATATCGGTCACGCATACTCGTATACACAAATGGACATCATCGCACGCTACAAACGTATGAGGGAATTCAACGTGTTTTACCCCTGGGGCTTCGATGACAACGGAATAGCCACCGAGCTCTTGGTCAAGAACGAGACCGGTGTGAATCCGAAGGAGGTAGGACGTGAAAAATTCATCGAACTCTGCCTTAAGGAAAGCAAGAGTCTGGAAAAAGAACTGGTGAGAAAATGGAAACGTATAGGCGTCTTCCCGGATTACAACATGTTTTATCGTACTATAGACAAAGGGAGCCGACGCACCTCTCAGAAATCATTCATCGAACTGTACAGGATGGGAAGGGAATACCGTAAAAAGGCACCTACGCTTTGGTGCCCACACTGTGAAACCGCTATATCGCAGGTGGAAACCGAGGACCTGGAGTTGGAGAGTAAATTCAACAACGTATACTTCGAATTGGAAGACGGAGGCAGGATAATCATATCCACCACCCGGCCCGAACTTCTGGCGGCATGCGTTGCCATCTTCGTACACCCTGACGACGAGGAGAACAGAGATATGATCGGTAAGACGGCTGTTGTTCCGCTCTTCGAACAAAAGGTACCCGTACTGGAGGACGACCAGGTCGATATGGAAACAGGTACCGGTGTGGTCATGTGCTGTACCTTCGGCGACCAGGCTGATATCGACTGGTGGTACGCCCATGAATTGCCACTGCGTATAGCTATAGACGAGACCGGGCATCTTACCGGCGTGGCCGGAGAGTACGCGGGTATGCACATAAACGACGCCCGAAAACGTATAATCAACGACCTCAAAAAAGACGGCAAACTTGGTAAAGAGTGGGCGATCTCGCATGCGGTAAAGATACACGAACGCTGCGATACACCCATAGAATTTTTAGTCACCAAACAGTGGTTCATCAAGTACCTGGATCTCACCGATAAATATCTGGAAACAGGGGAAGAGCTGCGGTGGTTCCCGGAGCATATGAAGGTGAGATACGACAACTGGGTAAAGGCATTAAAATGGGACTGGTGTATCTCAAGGCAGCGTTTCCACGGTATACCGTTTCCGGTATGGTACTGCACCGACTGCGGTGAGGTGAAACTCGCTGACGAGGAACAGTTACCGGTTAATCCCATGGAGGATGAACCGCCGGGACCCTGCGACAGCTGCGGTGGTAAGAGATTCGAACCGGAGAAGGACGTTCTGGATACATGGGCTACTTCGTCGCTTACACCCTATATCTCTACCGGGTGGGTAGATGGCGACCCACTCTTCGACAAAGTATTTCCCTTCTCGCTAAGGCCGCAATCACACGATATAATCAGTTTCTGGGCCTTTAATACTATAGTTAAAAGTCTGTTCCATTCGAATAAAAGACCATGGGATGAAATACTCATACACGGCTACTTGATGCTGCCCGGAGGCAAGGCATTCTCTTCGTCAAGAGGTGTGGTAATCGATCCGGAAGAGGTGGCGGAGAAATTCAGCGGTGATGCCATACGATACCTTGCGGGAAGCAACAAGCCGGGAGGAGACAACGAGTACGAGGAAAAATGGCTTACTAGAGGGATACGTTTACGTAATAAATTGTGGAACGTACAGCTCTTCGTGGGCGGTGCTTTGAAAGGATATACCGCGGACGCCGGGGAACTTCGCACCGTGGACAGATGGATATTAACACGTTACAGTGAGATGGTGGAACGTGTGACGACGTACATGGATGAATACCGGTATGACCGCAGTCTTAAGGAGGTTGAATATTTCCTGTGGCACGTCTTCGCCGACCATTATCTTGAGATGATCAAACACCGTATCGATGATGATGCCGTACAATATGTACTGTACAATTTAGGTTCGGGCATCAACAAGCTGCTGGCCCCCTTTATGTGTTTTATCACCGAGGAGGTCTACCTGAACAACTACAAGGAACACGACGGCCGTGAAAGTGTCCATGTGACGAGTTGGCCGGAATCCGTTCTATCAGACAACGATAGCGCTGAGATCGGTGAGCGGGTAAAGGACATCATCGCGGCGGTCAGAAACTGGAAATCGGAGAAAGGTATTCCGCTCAACGAAGACATAGGTGAGATACGGATAATAACCGATGATGAAAAGGTACTGGGTTGCGAAGAGGATATAGTAAAGACCTTGAAGGCCGTAGAACTGATGAGCGTGGACGAGGAAGGGTTGAACGAGAAGCCCGTCGGTGTAAAGCCACAATATTCCGTCCTCGGGCCCAGATACAGGGAAAGGGCGAAGGAGATATTCCAGGGCATCGGCGAACTAAACCCGATTGAGGTTGAACGCGGGTTACGTTCCGGGGGTGAATTTACCTTCGAACTTGACGACGGTACGGAGGTCGTGCTGAACCCGGATGATGTAATTATCGAAACCTCGAAGATCTATGGGGCCAAGGAGGTCGATATCATAGATGTGGATCATACCGTTATCGTACTGGATACTGGTTCTAACTGATCTTGTTATCTCCGTATAGTTCACGTTCTTTTTCGTTATCATGACTTACTACACCCCGGGCACACGAACTGCAAATACCTCTATTCATATGCATTGAACATGCAGGTAGTCCGCACATGGAACACGTACCCGTTGTGGGTTTTCCGCACATGTGACATCCGCTTACCAATCTCATATATTTTCCCTGTACCATATACGAAGGATGAGTGATAAATAGTTTGAGGTATTGAGGTCAGTTCATGCCGGGCGTGCAAAGTGCAAGAGTCTGGAGAAGAACGGACGGAAAGCTCTTGAACTCCCGAGTATCGCCGGACAGGTTTCAAAGGTCGAATCGATGAACGAGATCTGCAAGTTACCGTAGCACGGCGAAAAGTGTATATACGCAACCAAAGATTCACCCTACGATAAGATATGGTAGTTGAAATAGACGAAGATGCGTGTATTGCGTGCGGTCTCTGTGTAGATGCCTGTCCCGTGGATGCCCTATATCTCGAAGGAGATTTCGTACAGGTATATCAGGATAAATGCGAAGGGATCGGTGACTGCGTCGCCGTTTGTCCCGTTGACGCGCTCTCCTGCCCCGGAAAGTGACTGTGTTCACTGATCGTACACCCGAAGGAGACCGAAAAAGATAATACCGAATGCCCTTATCTGCCTTAAGGTAGATATAATGGTGGACTGTAAAAACATAATGTCGAAAAGGGCCAAAGAGATGAAGGCATCGGAGATAAGAGAGCTGTTGAAATTAACTCAGAAACCTGGAATAATCTCTTTTGCCGGTGGATTACCGAACCCCCAAGCTTTTCCCGTAGATGCCACAAGGAAGATTATAAACGAACTATTAGACGAATCCTGCGAAAAGGTGCTCCAGTACGGTTCCACGGAAGGTATCACACCTTTAAGAGAAGCACTGGCAGAACATATGAAGAGTAGAGGGATAAACGTAGATAAGGAAAATATTTTGATAACACACGGTTCACAGCAGGCTCTCGACCTGATCAGTAAGGTATTTCTTGACCCTGGAGACACCGTAATAGTCGGTTCACCGACATACTTAGGCGCTACAGGAGCATTCAGAGCGTTCCAGGCGGACATGAAGACAGTTCCTGTCAGGGAAGACGGTATGGACATGGATGCACTGGACGACAAGTTGGAAGAGCTTATCAGGCTGGACTGCAGACCCAAGTTCATATATGTTGTACCCACCTTCCAAAACCCGTCGGGTGTCACCATACCCGCAAAGAACAGAAAAAGACTTCTTGAGATAGCAAACAAATACGATATAATGATAGTGGAGGACTCGCCGTATTCATACCTGCGCTACGAAGGTGAACCCATGCCACATATAATGTGCATGGACAAGAACGGACACGTACTGCGCATGCAGACCTTCTCCAAGATACTTGCTCCCGGATTCCGAATAGCCTGGACCACGGGTTCAAAGGAGATAATCGATAAATTGGTCATCGCCAAGCAGTCTTCGGATCTTTGCACCAACACGTTCGGACAGTACGTTGCATACAAATACGTCTCGGAAGGAACCCTTTACGAGCACATAGACTACATAAAGGAACTCTACAACCGTAAACGGTTGACTATGCTAGATGCCATGAAAAAATATTTCCCCCCCGAAGTCAAATGGAACCGACCGGAGGGAGGTATGTTCGTATGGGCGATACTTCCCGAGTACGTCAATACCAGGGAGATGTTCCCCAAGGCTATAGAAAAGAATGTTGCCTATGTCGTGGGAGACGCCTTTTTCGTTGAGAACGAAGGCTACAACACCATGCGGTTAAACTTCACCCATTCCTCGGAAGAAGAGATAGTAGAAGGCATCAAACGCTTGGCAAAGGTGATACAGCACGAGATAGATGAGAACAAGGATAAAAAGATAGGAGAAAGTATCATCACGCCTTAATAGAATATACGTTAACCAGTAAACTTAATTAATACCTAACAGATGGGGTTCAGCAATCTAATGGATGGGATACAAATTGAGTAAAACAGGAGGGGTACCCTCGCCCGAACTAGTCCATTCCGATGACATGGCACGCTACTTTGAAGAGCTTGAAAAGTGCGCCGAAGAATGTTATTCAATAGCTGAAGCAGCTAGGAAAAGAGGTTACGACCCAAACACAAAGGTAGAGATACCCAAAGCTGAGGACCTCGCAAAGAGAGTGGAAGAACTTACGGGTGTCGAAAACGTCGCCGAGAGGATAAGGGAGCTGAGTAGGGACCATGAAAGAGAAGAGGTCTCTTTGTTCATCGCTGAGGAAGTAGCATTAAGGCCGGAGAACACTGTTAGAGACAGACTTGATGCGGCCATAAGAGTAGGCCTTGCGGTACTGACCGAAGGAATACTAGTAGCACCCCTGGAAGGCATAGGCGGTGTGGAGATCAGGAAGAACGGTGATGGCACCGATTACGTTGAACTCTCCTTCGCCGGACCCATACGCTCGGCAGGGGGTACCGGCCAGGCCATGAGTGTGCTGATAGCCGATGTGGTGAGGCGTAAGTTGGGTATAGATGATTTCAAACCTACACAAGGTGAGGTACAGCGCTTCAAAGAAGAGATACCACTCTACAAACGTTCAAAGAACCTTCAATACACGCCATCGGCTGAAGAGATAGAACTGATCATATCTGGCTGTCCGGTTAGTATAAGCGGAGAAGGTACTGAGACTGAGGAGATATCCGGTAACCGTGATCTTCCAAGGCTTAACACCAACCGGCTAAGAGGGGGGGCATGCCTGGTGATCGCCGAGGGGATGTGCCTCAAAGCGAAGAAACTCAAAAAATATGTTGACCGGCTGGAGATCGGCGGTTGGGAATTCCTGGGTGAATACATAAAAAAATATGCCTCTGTTGAAAAGGGTGATGATAAAGAAGAGGGTAAAGGAAGGATCGAACCGAACCACAAATATATCAAGGAGACCATCGCCGGCAGACCGGTCTTCGGACATCCTATGCGTAAGGGCGGGCTCCGGCTGCGATACGGGCGGGCGAGAACGACGGGACTAGCGGCTGTAGCGGTTAACCCTGCGACCATGATACTTTCAGGTGAGTTCATGGCGGTGGGAACCCAGTTAAAGATAGAACGTCCCGGTAAGGCCGGGGCGGTGACGCCGTGCGATACCATAGAGGGACCGACGGTACTACTAAAGGACGGTTCGGTGAAGCGAATAAACGATATCGAAGAGGCAGTACGGGTCAAAGAAGATTTGAAGGAGATAATCGACCTAGGAGAGATATTGATACCTTACGGAGAGTTCGTGGAAAACAATCATCTGCTGGTACCCGGGACATACTGCCATGAATGGTGGGTCCAGGAGGCGGAGATGGACATCAGAGAGGATGAGATAGATGCCGAGAAGGCGGTGGAACTATCTCGTGAAAATGGCATTCCTTTACACCCGAAATTCGTGTATTTCTGGGATTACGTATCCAAAGAAGATATAATGAAATTAAGAGATTGGCTCGCCGAACACGGGACGGTGGAAGATTCATTACTGGTTGATAATCACAACGACGTGAAGAGGATCGCCGAGGATATCGGTATACCTCATGGATTGAGAGGCAGTAAGATTGAATTCAGGGACCATCCACCGCTGGTCTTCACACTGGGATTGGAGTCCACGGCACTTGACCGGTGTGGAGATAGTGACAAGGAAGATGTGTTCGAGTACCTGTCAGAGCTGAGCGGCGTCGATATACGCTGCAAAGGTCCTGTGGCCATCGGTGCCAGGATGGCAAGGCCTGAGAAGGCAAAGGAGAGGGTTATGTCACCCGCTGTCCACGCTCTGTTCCCCGTCGGCGAAGCCGGTACTAACCAGAGATTGATAGAGAAGGCCGTTGATGCAGGTGTTATAGAGGTGAAGGTAAGTGCGTTGAGATGTACGAAATGCGGTAAAAGAGGGGTGCAGATAAGATGTTCCTGCGGCGGTCGAAGTGAGATAACCGACCCGCCGAATAAACAGAAAATACCCATGCAGATCATATACCGTCAAGCTCTGGTCACACTTGGAGAAGGCGGGAATGTGCAGAAGATAAAGGGCGTTAAGGGATTGATGACCAAGAACAAGGTACCCGAGGCCTTGGAAAAGGGCATACTGAGAAAAAAACACAGTATATTTGTGTTCAAAGACGGGACAAGCCGCTTCGATATGACGGATCTGCCCTTGACCCATTTCAAACCCAAGGAGATAGGTTGTGATGTGGAGCGGGTAAAAGAACTGGGATATACCGAAGACATTTACGGTAATAAATTGGAAAGCGAAGACCAGGTGATCGAATTAAAAATACAGGACATCATAGCTTCTAAAAGTGCAGGGAGTTACCTACTGCGTGTAGCTAAATTCGTGGACGATCTTTTAGAGAAATACTATGATTTGGAACCATTCTATCGTGCTCAGAGGGAAGACGACCTCATCGGACATATGGTAGTAGGCCTGGCACCCCATACGTCCGGCGGTGTACTCGGTAGGCTGATCGGCTACCAAAGAGGCAGGGCTTGCTACGCACATCCTTACTTCCACGCATCCAAAAGGAGGAACTGTGACGGTGACGAGGACTGCGTGATGCTGCTGCTCGATGGCCTCCTTAATTTTTCTCGTGAGTTCTTACCTGAAAAAAGGGGCGGACTAATGGATGCGCCCCTTGTACTGACCACTAGGATAAACCCCGATGAGATAGACGAAGAGGCGCACAACGTTGACACTCTGTGGAGATATCCTCTGGAATTCTACAGGAAGACCATGGAGTATCCTGATCCGAAAGACATTGCGGATATCATGGAGACGGTGAAGGCGAGACTTGATACTAAGGGGCGGTACGAAGGTTTGGGATATACACATGATACGTCCGATATATCCATGGGACCCATCGCGAGTAAGTACACACAACTCGGTAAGATGACGGAGAAGATGGAGGCACAGATCAAAGTGGCGCACCTCATCCGTGCCGTGGATGCCACCGATGTGGTCTGCCGTATAATCGAAGACCACTTCATACCGGATATGATGGGAAACTTGAACAAGTTCTGCGTACAGACCACCAGATGCACTAAATGCAACAAGAAGTACAGAAGACCACCCATGGCGGGTAAATGCGACTGCGGCGGAAACCTTACACTGACGGTACATAAGGGTGGAGTGAAAAAATATTTGGATACCTCCCTGGAGCTTACCAGAAGGTTCGACCTACCGGTTTACCTCCAGCAGAGGGTGCAGCAGATATCCGAACAGATAGATTCTCTCTTTGAGAACGATAAGGTGAGCACACCGAGATTGGACGAATTCTGCTAGGCGAATGAGAACAGCGAAGATTGCTTGTTATCGTTGGATACTTCCGAGAGTTTCTTGAATGCCGAGGCTAATCGTTTTTTACCGAAATCATGCTCTTTACACAGGAAATCCCGTATCTCATCGACACGTGGTTCCCGGAATTCGATATCGTACTCCCTGGTTATGTTTGGTTTTAAGAATAATTTACGTATGGACTCGTAATTATTGACCTCTTCGTCATGGGCTTCCAGTACACATTCCAGGGAGCCGTGTTCTTTGACGTACTTGAGACCCCTTTTAGGGCCGATGCCCTTTACCCCGTCGTTGTAATCCGTTCCGCACAGGATGGCTATATCCACTAACTGCTCTCGTGTTATACCGTGTTCATCCAAAACGTCTTCTAGAACTATCAATTCCGGCCGTATCCGCCGATACTCGTTCTTTCCCGGTAACTTTCTCCTGCCTGTGATCGTTAGGTTTCTGACCAACCGAGGGGCGCCGCACAGCAGCGAATCGAAATCCTGGCTGCCCACCGCCCATGCATCGTTTGATCTCACAATGAATGCTGCCTGACTTTCACCTTCGCCGGGTGCATACACCCTTGGGATCCCCATGAGATCCAGCAGTCGGTCGCTGCTCTCGATTATCTCCGTTGTCATCCTTGACGTCTGCATGGCCTTTGCCCTCGCTCTTTCCAGATCGCCTTCTTCCAGTGCCTTTTCGTATTCCTTCCTCGCGTCTATCTTGCGCTCTTTACGCTTTTCGAGGGTGCCCTCTTTCATCATATCCGGCTTACCGTCGAATACGTAGACCGGTTTTATACCCGCCTCCATCAGGTTAGCGTTCCTGTAGAGAAGTCCGGAGAGGTGAGAGGTGACCCTGCCTTTGGAATCCACCAGGGGCTTACCGTCCCGCTGTCTGATACTTGCAAGGAACTGGTAGATTATGTTGTAGGCGTCGATGGCGATTATATGTCTTTCCAGATCATCTATGTTGAGTTCGCTCGACGGCAAGATATCTCCCAGGGCTACACCCATGTTGTCCACCCGCCGCCGTTTCCGTGGTACGTGCTTTTCATGGCCTTATATATCATCTCGGAGGTCGTCTGAATCACCTGTCGTATGTTCTTATCGGGTCAAGTATACACCACTCCCCTTTAAAGAATATGTTTGTTAGCAAGAGTTCAGTTTTCTGAAGTTCGATACAAAATCTACAGAGATTGGTAGATAGGCTTAAATACTAGATATATATAATATACACCATATATATCATGAAGAAGGTAAAGATGATACCGACAACGAAGCTGACGGTTGAGGGAATAGCTGGTTTCATCGAACGGAAAGT
>CAZAMQ010000035.1:0-24384 GCA_964486225.1 uncultured Thermoplasmata archaeon
CAACTAGCATCAAAACCGTCATCAGAGTTATCGTTCTTTTCTCTATTTCTTTCATTTTCATCCTTTCCTTTTTCTCTTTTTTTTGGTATTCTTCACCGAACCACTAATATATATATATATATATATATAAACCTTTCGGTCAAATATTTGCTTTTTTATACAAAGGTTTTTATTTACACTTGCACCGCCATGCAACTCTTTCCTCCCCTATGCTTGTATCATGTACCTTCCATACACCTCAAAAAGGTATATTTTCTCCAGATAAAAAGCTGCAACTATCATTCGTAGAGTTTGACTCGTTATTCGTCGGAAAGCACTGCCTGCTTTTCATTTCTCTATATCATTCGGATTAGGAAACACAACCGGTCATAGATTATTCTTACTTTAAATATCAAGGGCGAAAATGTGGTACGAACACGGAGGTATTGATGCGGATTATCTTTTACTAACCAAAAAAACCGCACGATCAAAGATTCAGGTTAGTTTTCACTACTAGTGCAGGGATGAACGAAGAAAATTTTCATTTTTCTGAAAGCCTTTCATCTCTTATTTCGTTCTTTCTAAACAGCGTATAGACTGGTGTCTTCATAATTCCTGATATGAAAAAAACTCTCAGGCTTCTTTTACCGTTTGTCTACACGGGGTTGGCAATTTCATGGACGCCTTTCTGAGTGCGTCCTTGCCCAATTCGACGTTTGCCTCGTTTACCCAAACTCGTATCACAGGTTGATTTGCATCGACCCTTGCGGCATTGCCGATCTTTTTCCCGAAGGAACGCCTCATCCCCTCGGACACTCTGTCCGCACCTGCGCCGGTAGCTTGTTTGTTCTCGCGAAGTACGTGATGTGGATATACAAGCACATGTGCCTTAAAGTTCTTGTCTCCAACCTTTCTTGAAAGGGTTCTGGTAGCGGTGATACGAGCGGCCTCGAGAGCATTGTCCAATATCTGGCATTTTTCCTCGGCTATCAGGTTCAATTCAAATTCGAACTTTCCTTTTCTGTTGCCGGTAACAAACTGACCGACCTTTAGGTGAGGTATGCCTCCGATGTACTCTTTACGGGTATATGCCTGACCCTTGACTTCTCTGTACATACTGCCTGGTTTCTGAGCCATGATAGGTACAATCCATATGTACACTGTATTTATATGTTTTCATCCCTTCACCCACAGAATGTTAGGCGATTACAACGGTCAACCGTTCATGGGATTTTCTTCTTAGTGTAAATCATCACAGCAGACATGGTGGATATGACAAGAGCGGCGTATGTAAAACCCGGAGTGGATTCCTTTTCATCCTCTGACAAGGAGGACACCATGTAGCACCGAAATATACTAAGATCGGTTTTTCCTCCGCTTCACCGATTCCCAGAACCTCCTGGTAAGTCACCCATTCGATGCCGGATGACACACCCACCGACCCGATGGTCATCTGTAACAAGATCAGACTTACTGAGATCAAGGTCACTTTTCCGCACATACGACATAATCACTTGTTATTCATTTAAGATTTCCTACGGGAGAAAATCAACGATAACTCCAAGTACTACCTAATCTTTTAGTGTATTTAGGTGTTTAAATATGAATCAACAATACTCCCCATGTCCCCACTGTGGTCAATCGGTGTGGGATAGTCAAGCACAATGCCCCTCATGCCATAAATACATCGAGCGATGTAAGGTATGCAGATCTCCTATCTATCCTGATAAAGAGGTATGCGGCAGATGTGGTAACTATGTAGCCAAGGAACCCAAACTTGTGGTAAAGGCAGGATTTTTCGGTGAAATCATTGCAGGTCGTGAGGCAATACTGAAGATATCCGTAAAAAACATAGGTAACTCGTCCACGTTGGCACATTATGGTTTCGAAATACCTGAAGAACTGGACGGTCAGGAGATAATTAGCGGCGACCTAGAATTGGACTCTGGTCAAAGTACAGATAGGGAATTTCATCTCATCCCGCCTAAACCGGGAAAATACACATTACCCGCTTTCGATGTGATCTATACAAGGAGCGATGGAGAAGGAGCAAGCGTTAAGGTACCTCCGATAAACATACAGGTTAATGGGCTGCCTAAGATCGTTACATCCGTTAATCTGAGTGAGCCCGAATACACACTCGGAGAAGAGGTATTGTTACTTGTTAAAATAGCCAACAAGGGTACCGCTTTTGCTAAGAATATCAGACTACAAGTCTTTACTCCCCCCACGGTTATCACGAATGATACAAAAACCTTCTTACCAACCCTGAGTGTAAACGAAGAAAGGACCGCCGTTATCAAATTATATCCCACCTTTGACGGAGAACATCCTGTAGAAGTCAAATTACATTATCAAACACCACCGACACAAAGAGGAGGTCCGACGAATGAGTTGATCGACCTGGGTATTGTGAATGTTGAAGTTAGAGCAGGGTCCGTTCTAACTGATTGAATATCGTCTGTCCTTGAAAACCAAATATAATCGTTTAAACCCTACTACGAATAGGAATATTATTCCCGACAATATCACGATGATGGGCCCGGCGGGAAGGTCCCATAATGTGGATACATAGAGTCCGGAGATGATGAAGATCAGCGATAGCAGAGAAGAAAAAACCATCATCTTTGACATATCGTGTGTGAATTCACCGGATATGGATGCCGGTATCGCTAACATAGCTATCAGCAGCACTATACCTACAATTTTAATGAGAAATACTATCGATAATGCTACCAGGATGAGCATGAACAGGTAAAGGGCTGTGGTATGCACCCCCACCACCTTTGAGAACTCTTCATCGAAACTCACACCCTGGACACGTGGATAAAGTATTATCATGGTCCCGGTTATGATGAGTGTTAAGGCTGCCATCAGATATACATCTATAATTTTTATCATTAGTATGTTGCCGAAGAGTACGCTTGAAATATTGGGAAGGTGATCCGGTGTCATGCTTATGAAAAGGGCGCCCAGGGCCATACCCAAAGCCCATACTATGCCGATGGCGGTGTCTTCCCTCTGAAGGGTTTTTTTACCCACTATCCCCACACCTAATGCGGAGATCACCGCAAAGATCGATGCACCAAAGAATGGATTCCATCCCAGGTAATATCCCATACCCACACCGCCGAATGAAGCATGGGATATACCACCGCTGATGAACACCAGCCGTTTAACTACCACGAAAGTACCGATTATACCGAATATGACGGATGCGAGTATACCGGCCATGAAGGCATTTCTCATGAATGAATAGGCAAAGATCGAAAGCATACTAATGTTCCTCCTCATGCATCTTATGTTCGAATACACGGTGGGGTAGGCCATGGGCGATGAGATCTATGGGGCATTCGTAGGCGGCCTCTATCATGTCAGGTGACAGTTCTCCCGTTCCATGGTAAATAAAATGCTTGTTGAGACATGCAACCTTTTCCACATAGGAGGAGATGACCCCTATATCATGGGATACAAGAACGATGGTTATACCTCGATTCTTTAATTGCGACAACAGTGAATATATGCTTTCTTTCATCTTCTCGTCAACACTGGCCGTTGGTTCATCCAGAAGTAGCAAACTCGGTTGTGTTGTGAGGGCACGGGCGATGAGGATCCTCTGTAACTGCCCACCGGACAGTTTCGATATCTGTCTACTGCGGTATTCTAGCATGTTCACGCTTTCCAGGGCATCGATAGCAAGTTCTTTATCCTTCTTGGTGTAAAATGGTCGGTACCCCAGGGTTCCCAACCGACCCATGAGTACTACGTCCCAAACCCTTATGGGAAATTTCTTATCGAACTCACTGTGCTGTGGTACGTACCCTACCCTGGTTTTTTTGTGTCCGGGAGGATTGCCGTTCACAAGTACGGTACCGTCGTAGTTGTCCATGAGGCCGAGGATGGTTTTGAGAAGGGTTGTTTTCCCACCGCCGTTGGGTCCGATTATACCGAGAAAGTCACCTTTATCGAGATGGAAACTTACGTCTTTAAGGACGGTTTGCTCGCCGTATTTTACGGATACATTTTTTAATTCCAGAGCTTTAGACATTTTCACTTCAACTCGATTCGAAGGCTGAGATCAACTTGTGTGATATATCCTCGAGATTATCCACGTATGCTTCGGCAAGGGGATTGAGTTGAATCACTTCACCGTCTATCTCGTCGGCGATGGTCTGGGCGTTGCTCTCGTCGAATTGAGGTGATACGAAAACTACGTGTATGCCTTCCTCCTTGGCCTGCTCTATAACAGCTATCAATCCCGATGCGCCGGGCTCGCGCCCCTCCCGCTCCACGCCTATCTGTACGAGGCCGTATTCATGGGCGAAGTATCCCATAGACGGGTGATAGATCAAAAATTTTCGTCCGTGATGTGACTGCAAATCCTCTTTGACAGATAAGTGGAGTGAATCTAGTTCATCAAGATAATCTTGGGCGTTCTCCCTGTATCCCTCCTCGTTGTCCGGGTCAATTTCCACCACGGCGTCAAGCAGATTGTTGACCATTATCTTAGCATTGACGGGCGAGAGCCATGTGTGAGGGTCGTCGCCTTCATGGTCATGATCGTGATCGTCGTGGTCATGCATCAAATCCTTGATAGCTTCCATGGCCTCTTCCGCGGTCATATGGCCGTGTTCCCACTCGTGGATGATGTTATCTATATCATCGAGTATATCGTCGTGATGGTAGTCGTCGTGGTCATGCATCAAATCCTTGATAGCTTCCAAGGCTTCTTCCGCAGTCATATGGCCGTGTTCCCACTCGTGGATGATGTTATCTATATCATCAAGAAGGTGCTCTAATTCGTGGTCATCGTGATCACTCTGGTACTCGTAGTCCAATAATTCTATACCTTCACTACCGTCTACGACCACCATATCCGAGTTATGTTCGATCAATGTTTCCATCCATCTTACCTCGAATTCCACACCTGAACCGATTTTGAAATATATGTCCGCATCGGAGACCGCCTTCATCTGTGAAACCGTGGGTTCGTATGTGTGGGGATCCGCTCCCGGAGGAACCATCACCGTCACCTTCACGTTATCGCCCCCTACGTTCTCCACCCATTCCGTTTGAGGCGGGATGGTGACTACCACGCTCAGCAAGTCATCGTCTTCATCTTCCAGACATCCGCTGTTCATCAACGCAAGCACCAATACGACGCTCAGCAGCAATACCATCGTTTTTTTCATCTTTCATCTCTCCGTTTATACATGAAATTGTTTTTTGAACCAATGACATTCATAGAGAACCTTTGGATCGTAATACTCCTCTATACAGCATCCGCAGTCGCAGGATAATCCATCCCCCAACGCCATAGCGGCGATGTTAAGAAAATTATCGCTAACGTATGGATCCATAGCCGATGATTCACGGCAGGCTTCAGTGGAGTCCATCCCAAGATTATCTTCTAGAAATTTTTCTACTACGTGATGTCTGCGGATATCTCGCTGGACCACGGTCACAGCGACTTTGTTGAGTAATAGGCCTTGTCGGTGTATGTATTCACCTAATCCCATGGCCTCCAATCGACGCATCTTCTCCAAAGCGGCTACCTTTGAAACCTCTATCAACTCACCGAGTTCTGAGGGGCCTACGGGCTCGTCACCACCGCCAAGTAGGAATAATCCACGGAGGTATTCACGATCCCGAGATGTTAGTTCAACGTTCTCATCCATGAGTTAAGTAGTACTTAACACATATTTATACTTTCCGGTTCTTGTGCGTAAAATACGCCCTCAAAAAAATCCATCAAACTCTACAATCGCAGCACTTTTCTTTAAGTATCTCTAGCTGTTCTGAGATGGCGTCTACGTACTCATCCTGTACTTTTTTACCTACTGCGAGCTCAACGTCAAGCGGACTATTATGTCGATATCTACGTTTTAACATCTCGTCCATCAGCTGCTCGTGTCGGTGATACAAAGCACACAATTTCTCTTCCCACCTCTTCACTTCGGGATGGTTACGGTATCCTTTTTTATCCTCCGTGATGATGCACCATATTGCGTGCAGTTCACGATGCTCACCCAGTAGATGCTGCCTGCACAATTTTTCCGGTTCAAGGTCCCATATCCTCATAGGTCATCCCATACCACATTCCAAATTACGGGTCCATCAGCATCAACTTTGAGCCAGTAACCGTGATTCGGCAGGTATTCAACTTCATCTGCACCATGGTATTCCAGCATGTATTCCATACTACCGTTGTAAATTCCGGTGATAGTTACGCCTTGGGGTAGGCTGTTACCGTGAACAACGGTATTTGAAGGCGTACCCACCATGTTCCATCCCTTGTTAAGTAATATCTCGGTACGAGCAGGGGTGGTACCCGTCACCGTGAGATTTTTAGGTTCTATCATGTGTAACCAGAACCCCGTTGTGCGATCGATCATACTGACATCATTGAAATGTTCCGCCCTACCGTTCGCGAAGCTGACCCAGTTTTGTTCCTCATAGATTAACAGTTTGTCGTATTTTCCATCAACTGACTCCAGGACATCAGCCACTTGGTGAGAGGGTGTCACTAACCCAATAGATACAAAATTCCAACCTGCATTCAAAGATACTGATATAGTCATAGTCGATGTAGCATTCATGAGCGGTTTGGGGTCAAGCCGGTGATAACCACCCCCTTTATCCTCAAAGGGATGTGATATATCCGTATCGCCTACACCATCACCTGCATACCCACCGCTGCTTCCATCGTCCGTTCCATGATAATCGCTCCAGTGATTTCCGTCTCCTAATCCATCGGTCCACGTATTTTCTTTGGATGAGTTGTCCGGAGAATATATCTGGCGTGTGTTGTTGATGATGTTATTGTGATGCAGTGTGTTTCCCGTTGATGCAAAAAGTCTCATACCTTCAAAATTGTTCTCTATGGTATTGCCGACCAGAAGATTGCCGTGCGAGTAAGCGACGATCATACCGGTTTCGAGATGTGAGGAAAAACTGCGGTGCACAATACTTTCCGTAACATTGACCAGTATGATCTGACCGGTGGTGTTGAAAAGTCTTATACCGTTGATACTTTGAAGATAATATATACCACCTCCATCAACGGTGTTGTTCTCGATAGAATGTGAGTCAAAGTTCATCAATGAATCGCCCCTTATACCTATACCCCTCGCGATATGATTGTGGGCAAGTGCAATATTTTGTGACTGGTATAAGAAAAGACCGTGACTTCCACCTGTAAAACTACTGTTTTCAATTATAATATCGGTCGATCGACCGACGTAAAAAGGGTGGTATCCCGGATCCGTTACAATACATTCACTGATGACGATATCTTCTGATTCCGTCAACCGTATGCCCTGTCCCTCGGGTTCCGTTACCGTTATACCGGATATGTATGCATCCTTTGAGTACCATATCAATATGCCTTCTTCAGTGTTCGAAATGGTCACATCATGGATAGCACCTCCGGATACATCGTAGAGTATGACAGCATTATCGGTGTAGCTAATATGGCAATTTTCCACGTGTACATTACCGGCTTGGACCTTGACTCCGACAGCGGCGTTGATGACCGATAGGTCCTTGAAAATCACTCCGTCCATGATCACATTAACAGCGGTATCGGCTTCGGAACCGTCTATGATCACTCCAGTACTCTCGGTTCCTCTGATCTCCAGCTGCTTATCGACTAATAAATTTTCATGGTAGACGCCTTCGTGTATCAGTATGACGTCTCCATCGGTAGCGTTCTCCAGTGCGGAGTTTATTGTTTCGTATTCCTTCCCCGGGCCGACTTCCATGACGGTGGCACTTACATTTTCAGTAATATGCACCAAAGCGGTACCTGTAAAAAGGCATAGGCAAAGCGACAGCGCTATTGTTTTGAAATAGTTACTTTTGAACAATTTATCCATATACTGATAAATGGACGGTTAATAAACATTCTCATAGACCGTGTGCCCATACGAAATATTTTTAACATCATTCATTGTGTGGAAAGCTGGAACTGGTCTATATGGATATGACGAAGAAACAGGAGTACAAGTTCAAAAAATCCCTTGAAAAGATCAAGGAGCTCAAGGGAAGAGGAACGGAGCTTATCTCACTCTACGTGCCGCCGGACAAACAGATATCGGACGTGGCTGCATACCTGAGAGAGGAGATGTCACAGAGCTCTAACATCAAATCGAAGTCTACAAAGAAACATGTACAGTCCGCGTTAAAATCAATTCTCGCAAAACTCAAATATTTCAAACAACCACCTTCCAACGGAGTGGTGTTCTTCGTGGGTCACATATCCGTGACAGGTGATCAGACGGATATGATCTCCGAATCTCTTGAACCACCGCAGTCGGTGGAAACATTCCTCTATCGTTGTGATTCGGAATTCTATGTAGAACCGCTACGAGCGATGCTGGGAGAGAGGAAGAAATACGGTCTTATCGTTGTGGATAGGAGCGAGGCGACCGTCGGCGTTCTTAACGGTAACAGGGTGGAAATCCTGAATAATATCCAGTCTCTGGTTCCGAGTAAACACTCCAAAGGAGGTCAATCCGCCCAACGATTCGAACGGCTCATAGAAGAGGCCGCTCATAAATACTTCAAAAAGGTAGGTACAAAGGCCAATAACCTGCTTTTAAATGAAAATATTGAAGGTCTGCTGATCGGCGGCCCCGGTAGAACTAAAGACGAGTTTGCAGACGGAGGTTATCTACATCATGAACTCGAAAAGAAGATAATCGACCGATTCAACACAGGATATACCGATGAATATGGTCTAAAAGAACTGGTGAATATGGCGGAGGATGCACTCTCCGACCTGGAAGTGATGAAAGAGAAGAAGTTGATGAATCGTTTGATGGAGGAGATAAGAAAGCCCCATGGCGGCCTAGCCACCTATGGTGAAGAGCAGGTCAGAAGGGCTTTGACCATGGGCGCCGTTGATATCTTGTTAGTGTCCGATGCAATCGATAGGGTAAGGGCAAATGTAGAGTGTCCTGATTGTGAATATACAGACGAAAGTACCCTAAAGTCAGTATCGGTTCTTCCCAAATGTCCCCAGTGCGGTTCATCAATGGAGATAACGGAAAAGGTTGATCTGGTTGACGAGTTGTACGAGCTAGCGAAATCAGTAGGCTCCGAGGTGGAACTCATATCGGACGAATCCGAAGAAGGTGAACTTCTACTCAATGCATTCGGAGGCCTGGCGGCTATACTAAGGTTCCGTGTGGGATAGACATATGTATGCATTACTTGAATTTGAAAAGGAGATAAAAACTGAAGTCGGTATAGTACTGGATATAGATACCGAAATACAACTTGAGATACCCGATGAAAAACGAGGTGACTACGCACTTCCGTGCTTTGCCTTCTCTAAACCATTGAAGATGAAACCTCAAGATATAGCATCGTATATCGTGTCTGAGTTAGAATTAAAAGGCGGTACGACGGAGGCGACGGGTCCTTACGTTAATTTCAACATCCGTAAAGAATATCTTGCCGAGAACACACTGACTACATGTCTTAAGAAGGGAGAGAAATACGGTGAACTGCCAGCTAAGAAAAGAAAGATCATCATAGAACACACCAGCGCCAATCCCAACGGTCCACTTCACGTAGGAAGGGCGAGAAATCCCATCATAGGTGATACGGTATCCAGGATATACTCAAAGGCTGGATACGATGTGGAGACCCAGTTCTATGTGGACGATATAGGTAGGCAGGTAGCTATCCTCACATGGGGTACTTCCAATCTAAAAGAGTCAGATCTGTCTGAATGTGATATTGACAAAATAGATCACAAGATGGTAAGATATTATCAGGTGGCAAACAAGATGATGGAGGAGAGGGAGGATGTGCTTGAAGAGATAAGGGGTATGATGAGTGACATCAAGGGTGGCGATAGGGATATCTTGGACAAATTTTCAAAGAATTCGGAAAGTGTTATGGAAGGCATCAACGAATCCTTGAAAAGACTTAACATTAATCACGATGTGTACAAAACAGAATCTTCACTCATACTCGATGGCTCGGTGCGGTCGGTTATGGGTAAGATGGAAGAATTACAGGAATGCAGCAAGGAGGACGGTGCGCTGTATTTCGGCGATGAGTCCGAAAGAGTATTCCTAACTAGGGGTGACGGCTCAAGCCTGTACCCACTTCGTGATATAGCCTATCATATATGGAAATCCGAGAGAACGGACGAGATGGTGGATGTTCTCGGTGAAGATCACAGAGTACACGGTGCCTTTCTCAAAAAGGCATTGGACTGTCTAAATATAACCCCTATACCTGACATGATCTTTTATTCCTTCGTTTCATTCCAAGGCGAGCGGATGTCGACGCGAAAGGCTTCTTATGTTACACTTGACGATATAATGGACATGGCCCACGAGAAGGCCAGGGAAGAGGTCATCGAACGCAGGGATGACCTGGACCACTATGAGGTGGAGAAGATAGCCGAGGTGGTAGGACTCGGTGCGGTTCGATACAACATCATACGTGTTCAACCTGAGAAGCCTATGGATTTTAAGTGGGAAGAAGCCTTGAATTTCCAGGGCAACAGTGCACCCTTCATACAGTACGCACATGCTAGGGCATCGAGTATAATCGATAAATGGAAGGGTGATGAAGTTAAATTGACCTCAGAAGCGAAGCTAGATAGACTTGTGGAAGAGGGTGAAATACGGCTGATAAAGAAGCTGGCTATGTATCCATTGGTCATAGAGTCTGCAGCCAGGTTAGATGCGCCACATATCGTGGCTAATTATGCATATGAGATCGCTGCACAGTTTAACCAGTTTTACAGAGATTATCCGGTGTTAAAGGCTGAAGAAAAGATGCTTGAGCGCTTAACTTTGGTGAAGGCGTCAAAAATAGTGATATCCAATGTATTGGATACACTAGGTATAACTGCACCGGATTATATGTGAAAATAAAATAGAAAAAAGAAAGGGTTTTTTACAGGTGCAGGTCTATTCTTCGCCTCTTCTATTGAGCAACTCTTTGATCTTGTCCTTGTAGAAGTATAGCCCTACCGTAACACCGATTATAATCACGGGCACGAGTACGTATCCGATATACCTTCTCCATGCGGGTGGACTTACGTTCACAGTTATCTCTAACTCGTTTTCTCCTGTTCTCCAGAATTCAGGTTCCATGCTGTCGGTAACGTTCACCGTCAACTTTATGTCGCCATCTTTTTCGGGAGTCCAATCGAATTTGATGAGTCGGTACTCCCCTGTGGGTATGATATTATCCGCAGATTCGTTTTTCATGGTAGTATAGAAGCTAGGTGTTATGGATTTTGCGCCTCCGTTCACTCTGAAGATCACATTAATATCTGTAGCGTTTGCAGTGCCGAAATTGGTCACGTTGGCTATCACTTGCACCTTCTTTTGAGAAACAAGGTCGTGTGTTGATAATGTTATCTCTGTTACCTCTAGGTTAGGTGCTGGTCCCGGCGCAACTTCAACGTTGCGTGATATATTGTGATAATTACCCACTTCATCCGTCACGTTGAATGTGATTTTGTAGGTTCCAACGTTGTTGAAGGTGTAGTTCTCTATAAGTATATCATCTGAACCATAACCAACTTCAGTTATCCACCACCATACTTCGACTTCGCCCTGGACATCGTTCAAACCTGAAGGGTCGTATGACAGTGAAGCGTTCAACGTGAATTCCTGAAATCTTTGGAGCGAGAGTAGCGTTATGTTGTCGCTTTCAAGTCTCGCGTCGTCGTAGGTGACTGCGAACCTTGCTACAGGGTCTGTTGTATCGAGAACCGTTATCTCAATGGTCTCAACATTCCAGTTACCTAGTCGGTCCGTAACATTCACTGAAACCTCGTAGGTACCATATAGCTCAAATTCGTGGGTGACGTTCACTCCTATAACCTGTTCGGTGTCATCGCTGAAGTTCCATTCGTAGTCCCGTATATCGCTTACATCGGTGAAATTGTAAGCGCTGAATTCTACCGGCTGCTTTTCGTCGACGGTAGTATTGTCAACTTCTATGTCTCCGGTTGGTCCGCTTCCATCCACTATGACCGTTGTATAGTTGTATGCCTTTAGTCCAGCGGTATCAATCACCGTCACATTGAGTTCGAACTCTCCTTCGTCCTCGAATATATATACTATCTCAGCATCGTATCTCTCGATATCAACGCCGTCCAACGCCCATGTGTAGTTATCTCCCGATTCACCATACGGATTGACGAATTCTGCAACACATGTGATATTTACGTCTTGTTTAACGATATATGTTTCATTTTCAAGATAGGAATGTACACCTTCTTCGATGGTCAGGAAAACTTCGCCTTCTTCCACCTCTCGGACATCGAAGGTCAAGTAAGATTTTCCAACGCCTATGTCAGGGTCTATGATTATGTTGATATGTTTTGAGACCTCGACACCCTGGGGTATGACCTCTTTATCGGATGATATCCTCTTGTATCCGTCAGGTAGGATAAGATTGTATCTATAATCTACTAAGTTGCCTTCCATTCGGTCGTAGGACACCGCTAGATCTATGAGCAATCCGTTTTCATCTGATATCTCTTCGTCCGTAGAGTAACTCATTGTTGAACTCACGGTCATATTAATGGCTGTTGCATCGGTCACATCGCCGAGTAATTCGTCTAGTTCGGAGGGATCGTAGGAATATCCTTCAAGTGTGTACGGTATGTCGTTGATATCGATCAAGTTTTGAGTAGAGGGTATGTTCGCCTCTCTATATTCAAGCCAATCCTTGAATTCGGAGAGCTCCGTTTCATCTAGCACCATATCTCCGTCTCCAAATGCCATATCTATTTGCATAGCTAGATTGCCTAGGTACCAATATTCAAGGCCTGTCATCCGGCTGTTTGCGTGAAGTGTACGTTCCCTCTCGATGTTAATGTTGTTCCAATCGTCAAAGGATATCGCAGTGTTTATCTCCTCATCTTCCGAGGGATCAACGAACTTTCTTCCTAATGGGATATTATCTTCCTCAACAGTGATATCTTCGTTTATATATGGCATATAGCCTTGTGCACTGACAACGAGTTTATAATTACCCGGCTTTGCGCCTATGTAGAACCATGGACTACCTTCTGGCATCGTGTTCCTAATTATCTTATCGTTGTCTTTATTGATCAGAGTAATTTCCGAAGGTGTTCTAACGGCCTTCTCTTTATCGTCTTCAACAGTCCATATATATCCGCTTACTATTGGAGATCCGATCAATGTAATATTTCTTGTTTTGTCTGAAGATACATGGTAGTCAAAAGTGATATTCGGTGCATAACCTTCCGCTTCTATTGTTATATCAAATGTGCCGTTGTACGCAAGGATCTCGTAATATGTCGTAGTAACATTATCTTCCTCAACTATCTCTACATAGGTAGATGAGTGATACGCATCACCGTCAGACAGAGTGACAATAGCGTCCTCTATCGGCTCTCCGTATCCGTCACTCACGGTTCCGTTTAACTTGTAATCAAGATGTTTGACAGTTACTTCGACATCACAATATACATTTTCATCTTTAGTTAATTCGAAGATCCCTGAAACATTTTTTTGATATCCTTTTCTAGAGTGAGATTGAGACGGCACGATTATTTCATAATAGCCCACCTCCATATCGGAAAAGAGGAAATATCCTCCTTGTGTATGGGTGGTTATCACTTCATCTTGAGACAGTTCTTTAAGCTGAACCGTGAAACCATCGGGTATTATACTACCATCATGGGCGTCGACCGTGCCCTCTATGTTTCCTTCGAGTCGTTCTTCCGCTCTTACGTCCCAGCTCAGCACCATTACACTCGAGAGCACCAATAAAAGGGCTATCAAGCAGGTTACTGATTTACCTGTTGCTTTTGGTTTCATATGTGGTTCCTCCGTGGAACATGATTCAATTTACTAAAGTTAGATTTGCGCCTGCCATGAGGGCCCACCTATAAATATTTTTGCAGAATCGAATGTCGTGTCGTTTTCAAAAACGAATTTTAAATAAACAAATAGTAAACCTTATTTAGTGATACATCGATATGGTAAAAAAAGGAGATATAATATATGCCCTCGATAAATTGTACACTGAATAGAAGGTATTTACAAGCTGATGCAGAAAAACTACCCACTGACGCAGAAAGGGCCGGTGCGTTGTTTTTGAGCATAGATGTCGAACCCGGAATAACAGAAGGCGGTAAGGGTGTCGTGCCTAACGTAGTCCTTTTGATAGATTCCAGTGGTTCAATGATGTCCGAACGGAAGCTCGAAATGGCAAAGGAAGCGGCCAAACAGTTCGTTGAAGGACTCGACGATGTCAGCAATGTAAGCGTGATATCCTTTTCCGAGGTCTGTAACCTTGTATGCAGAGGTCAGGGAAAGAAAGAAGGTGCTGAAGAAAAAGGCCTTCTCGATAGATTGCTTGATAGCGATGTCGTAACCCCGGAAAAGAGTGAGATGCTTGAATGTATCGATCAGATCGAAGCGAAAGGAGGAACCGCACTCTTCAGCGCACTTGAAAATGCTATGGACGAGATTCTAGCTACCAATGTGGAGTCGGAAAAGAGGATCGACCGCGTGATTGTCCTTTCGGACGGACAACCAACTGTTGGTCATAGTTTGGTGGAAGATTTCAGAGATATTGCCGAATTGTATGCAACGGAGAACATATCTATCACATGCGGTGGTATAGGAGGAGATTACAGCGAAGACATATTAATCGCTCTTGCCGAGCACAGTAGGAAAGGTAAATGGCGTCATCTGAAAACGGCCTCCGATATTACCGAACTATTCAAATCCGAGGCTAAGCGAATAAAAGAAACTACAATGATAAAACCGGACATAATAATCAATCCGATTAAGGGGTTTGAACTCGGCGATATATACCAAGCGGAACCAGAGGTCTCACACGTAGAGGACATCCGTGTCACCGAGGGTAGTTATATTATACCGATAGGGGATCTGGTCGAGGGCGAAAAGCAAACTTATGTGGCACAAATATTCTACCCTTCAAGACCCGAAGGATCATTTAGAATCGCACAGGTATCTATTTCTGATTTATATACACAAGATATTCTGGTTACTTATTCTACGGATCCCGAACAGTATAAAGAAGAAGACGACAGCAGTCCCAGACACCATTTCTTGACAGCAAAAGCTAGTTTATTCGGAAGAGATGTAATCGATGGTGATTCCTCAAAGATGGATACTGTTATCAAGATGACTTCAGAGGTGATCTCTGAAGGTGCTGACAAAGACCTGGTTAACAGGGCAACCCAGATAAAGGAAACCATAATGGATAAGGATACGGTCATTCTTTCCAATGAAGAGAAGAAAGAGAAAAAAGGAACACTGTCGACCACCGTGATCTTAGAGGATTGATAAAATGAAAATATGTTCAATATGTGGAAAAGAATATGATGAAGAGCGAAGTTACTGCGATATCTGTGGAATCAAACTTGATGATGTCGCAGAGACGGGGGAACCTGAACGTGAGGAAGAGCCTGTAGAACAGGAAATCGAATCTGAGGAAATTGAAGAGGTATCCGTGGTAGAAGAATCCGCTGATATTCCCCCTGAAGGAGATGTTCGCTGTCCAGTTTGTGGTACAAAGAATCCTGGTGCCGCAAAGTTCTGCATGAGTTGTGCTGCAGAATTAGCCGACGCAGAAATCATAGAGGAACCAGCGGATGAGCCTGTTGAAGAGGAGAAGACAAAAGACCTGTTGCTTGTGTTGCCCGGAGGAAAGGAAATTGAATTTGTCGGTGACAAAATGGTGATAGGCAGAGAGGATTTCCAAGGTGTACTATCGGAGGAGAAGCTTAAGTTCATTACGCGTAGAGATAACCCTGATAAACCCGATGTTTATCATTTTTGTATCCTTTCTGAAGATGGAGATTACTTCGTGATGGATGAAAACAGCTCCAACGATACATTTTTGGGCGAAGAAAAGATCCAAGGGCAAGGTCGGAAGCCATTAAAAGACGGCGATGAGATCAAGCCTGCAGGTGAAGTAACGATAGGTGTAAGAATAAAATAATATATTTAAGATGAGCCTTGGCAACTATAGCCACCCGACCACTAGTGATAGATATGAAGCTAAAAGAAGGAACGACGGTTACTGGGAAACGCGGCAACAAGATCCGTGTAAAAGATAAAATCGGAGAGGGCGGCTTCGGCTCTGTATATTTAGCTGAGTACAATAATGGCGTTCCATGTGTTGTTAAGGAAGCGAATATATGGGATCAAACAGGCGGTTACAGCGCACACAAAGATATAATTGAAAAAAAGTTGAAGATAGAGAGGGAGATACTGGATAGAGTCGGAAAACATCCACAGATACCTTCATTGATAGATTATGATGAACGCTCTTCACCGCCTTACATTGCAACTAGTTTTATTCCGGGTAGAACCTTTTACGAAAGGATGGAGGCAGGTCCTAATAAATACAAACCACTTACCGAGGCACAGGCGAAGACCTACATAATAAAACTGATAAATGTAATCGAGTACCTGCATAACTTGAGCAAACCAGTAGTCCATAGAGACATTAAACCGGCAAACATCATAACTCACGCCAATAAATTATCCTTGATCGATTTTGGGAGCAGTGTTGCCGAGTGGGAAGGGCTGGAAATCACCGGTAAAACTAGGATATTCACCATCGGATACGGTGCACCAGAACAGGAGAAAGGTAGAAGTGCTGTTGACATAAGAACCGATGTTTATGGCGTAGGGACAACCTTATTCTTCCTTCTTACGGGCAAAGATCTAAGGTACAATGACGAGTGTTATTACGCACCATATGAATTGAGACCTCCTTCTGTGTTCAACTCTAGTATCGGTAAGGAGATGAGCGACATAGTATTAAAATCTACAGAGATATTTCCAGAGGACCGTTTCCAATCGGTTACCGAGATGAAAAATGCGATCTTGGGGAAAAAGGTGGTAGGTCCACAAAAGACAACCCTTCAGTTGGGTGGTGTAGGTTATTCGATTGATATAAGGCCCGGGCAACATATGCTCATAGGGCGAGAGAAGGGTTTGAAAGGTGCAAAAGAGACGAAAGATCTGTCTATCTCAAGTAACTATATATCAGATATTCATGCAAGAATAGAAAGGGATCGTTTTGGATATTGGGTGAAGGATATGTACAGCAAGAATGGAACAGCCGTTTATATACATGAAAAAGGTGCCTGGAAACAACTTGAAAGAGGACAGCGTTGGAGGGTTTATAATGGGGACAAGATCTCTCTAGGATACGATAAAAAGAGAGGTCCGTGCATCGAATTACTTTTCAGAAATCCTGAAAGATAAATAGGGGATATAAAAATGGAAGTAGGAGCAATAACGGACATAGGTCAAAGAAAGGCGATTAACGAAGATTCTTATGAGGCATGGTTCACCAACATCGAAGGGACAGATAGAGGTATTTTTGCTGTTGCAGATGGTGTGGGTGGTGAAGATAAAGGAGAGGTTGCTAGTAAAGAATCACTTACAATTATTTTCCAGCGCTTATATCCCATCCTTTCAGGATCCGAAAAACCCATGGCGGATGAGTTGATAGAATTGATGGAAGAATCAGTAAAGGATGCAAATACACAAATATATTCAATGTGGGAAGATAGCGGACTCGGGAAGATGGCCACGACCCTGACTATGGGCGTTATGGTTGGAGAATTTCTAGCCATAGCCAATGTTGGGGACAGCAGGACGTATATTTACAGGAATGATAAGCTCCATAAGTTAACAAAAGATCATTCATTGATAGAACACCTAGTAGATAAAGGTAAACTTACAAAGGAGGATGTAGAGGTTCCTCGAAGCGAGCGAGCGAAGATGCACGAAAATGTTGTCACTCGGGTTATCGGGGATAAGAAAACAATTGAGGTGGATCTATACACAACTTATCTTTTCAAGGGTGATCAGATCCTTTTATGCTGCGACGGACTGACGGATCTTGTTACCACAGATGAGATAATAGATATAATAGATTCTTCTTCTTCAGCAAAAGAGTGCTGTATAAGTCTAGTCAAGGCTGCCAATGATGAAAGTGGTAAAGATAATATCACTGTATTAGTGGTCAAACCGGAGAATCTGCCTTCAAAAGAAGAGGTCTTAAAAAGAGATACAGTCATGAAAGTTTGAAGGAAAAAAGAATAAGAAAAAAGGGTTTTTGAAAAGTTTTCTTAGAGAGAGGAATTGTTGTTCAATCTTCGCCCCATATCTCCGTGCCACCGCTCAAGTCATGTTCACAGTTAGCACAGTACTCTGCGTCCGGTTCGTTTTTCGTTCCACAGTTAGGGCATCTGATTTCTTCTTCCTCTTCGAACTCTTCTTCTTCCTCTTCAACCTCTTCTTCCTCTGATTCTTCGAATTCTTCTTCAAAGACGAATCCACAGATCCAGCATTCCGTCGAGTCGGCAGGGTTCATCTCGCCGCATTCCGGACATGCGATCTCCTCTAATTCTTCTTCTACAGGGGCCTCTTCGAATTCGATTTCTTCTTCAACTATCTCTTCTTCATCTTCGAAGTATTCGGTGTCACCTTTTGTGGGCTTCTCTAACTTTTCTCTGTATCTCTTTATCTCTCTCATCCAGAGGAAGATAAGTACAATACCGATGATGGTCACCACAATCCCACTGCCTCCGAACATCTGATCGTATGGTCCGTAAATATTAGGTGCATAAGTTTCAAGACCTAGAGGATTCCATTGGAGCTGATTATGCAACCATGACATCAAACCCATGCCAAGTGATCCGAAAAGGACTAGAAAGATACCGAAGTAGAGTTTGAATTTTCCTGGAGCTTCTTCTTCCCAGAAATCACCCCAATCATCTTCTTCTTCGATGAACTCTTCATCTTCTTCTTCGATGAACTCTTCATCTTCTTCTTCGATGAACTCTTCATCATCTTCCCATACTTCGGATTCTTCTTCAAATTTCTGGCCGCATTCGGTGCATTCTAACGCATCGGCTGGAACTATAGCTCCACACGTGGGACATTCAGCAGCATCGAATTCTTCTTCAAACTCTTCCGTAGCCATGATATCAACTTTGTTACCTAAATACCCAAGAGGTATTTAATACTTTTTATGAATAAATTATCTCTATAATATCATTATTTTCGACACGATTTCTCCTAGCTTATCGCAGTTTTCAGATGGGCAAGATACCATGAGTCCCCAGCGCTGTGTCAGACGCCGCTGCAGTGCCCACGCGATGGGGCTGAAACGGGAAAGATCATATAGCCGGTTGTTGTCCAGTATCTTGACTCCCGTTTGCTTCAACCTAGGTTCCGAAAGTTTCAGTTCGTTATGCGGTACATCTACGATCACCTTATCCTGTGAAACATGACCTTGAAAGGCTATCTTCGACTCCAGTTTTCTTATCTCGTCCAATCCACCGATTTTATCCGGGTCTATACCTTTTGCTTCCGCCATCTCATTCGGCTCCAAAGAAAAGCATTTTTTGTACAACCTCCTGTACTTCAGCCTTTCAACGATCTCTTTTGGAAAGCCACCCCGTTGACTCAGGTATGACAGAAGTTCCCAATCGGTCATCAAACAAATATCTTCTATGTCTTCATCCAAAGAGTGAACAGCTTTAGCCAGCATTAGCTCAGCTATACGGGCGGTCTTGTGTAGGTATACTGAAGAGAACATCAATCCCCGTGCCACCAGCATACCTTCAACTGCCGGGATACCTCCTTTTGTGACCACGAGATTGCCGTTGTATATCTCTATGGTTTGCAGCAATCTTTCAAGATCTATTACGCCGTGAAGCGCACCGGTATTGTGAGAGTCTCTCAGCAGATAATCCAACTGATCCACATCCAAAGGACCGTGTATCATCTGGTACAGGTATCTTTCTTCTCCGAAATATTTTTGGTTCTCGTGGATGCTGAAATCATCGAAAGTTACCCTCTCATCACCGTCTCTGACCAGCTTAGCCACCATCTCCGGTGAAATATCGTGTTCTTCCAGTATCTCCGGTATCAGGGCGGTGTCCCTCTCTTCGATGACCCGCTTGCCCGTGATGAACTCCTTTGTGATGTCCATATGGTCCATACCTGTCGAATTTTCGAGTATCGTTTCAAGGGTGTGGCTGAAGGGTGCATGGCCGATGTCGTGAAGCAGCGCGGCCGACATCACCAGGTTCATCTCTTCTTCCTTTAAACCGAGGTTGGCAGCCATCTTCTCTGCCACCCGGTATGCGCCGATGGAATGTTCAAGACGTGTATGGTTCGCTCCCGGGAAAACGAGTTTTGTCAAACCCAATTGCATTATGTTGTGCAGCCGCTGTACTTCAGGGCATTCGAGAAGCTCCAGGAAGGGTCCCTGGAATTTCACGCTGCCGTGTATTGTGTCGTGAATGGTCTTGTATCTCATCAAATATACTAAAGTACGGTAGGTATATAAGCATCCCGCAGGAAAAGTTCTTTAGACCTTATGCCGTTAGTATCAAAGTGTTCAAGAGAGCCGACGATCTACTGGACAGAAAAGCGAAATTGTATCATGAAAAAGTGGTTCACGTGGTATCCTTCAGATGGAAGGTTTTTACACCCGTATTGGAAGCCTTTGATGGCGATGATATCTCGGAAATAGACCTTGGAATATTGGATCTCAACGTATCCAAAGAGAAAACATGTGTAGGTAGTTTCGAAGACGGCTACAGTCCCTGTCCGGACAGTCGAGTGGTATCCACTTTCAATCAGTGCCAGGAATGCGCACCTTCTTCCATCCCAAAACTGGAATGTATCTTCGAACCTTCAGGATGTGAAGGATGCCCGGGTGGTTTTTGTCAGGATGAACATTCGGTGTACCTTGCATTCCACGATAAATATCCCAAGATCGGGATGACCAGGAAGGACCGTCTCAAGCAGCGCATGATCGAACAGGGTGCCGACGCATATGCACTACTGGCTACCCTAGAAAACAGGCTGGAGGCAAGAAGAGAAGAACGTAGTTTGAGCCAGCAACTCGGTATCTCCCAGAGGGCCCGCGGTGATAAGATATTACAAAGATTGTCTAGAAAGTTAGACCGTTCGGGAATAATTACGATTTATGAAAGCGTGAAGAGAAGGACTCCCGCAGGAGAACTCCGATTTCTGAAAGGGTATCCTCTATCGGAACCTCTGCGCGCAGTTCCCAGGCTAAGGCCGACATCCGGGATACACAGAGGTGTTATGGTGGGTATAAAAGGTAGATATCTTATTTATAACAGCAGCGGTTTGCAGGTGCTCGACCTGTCGGGCCTACCTGGTAGAATGATGATGATAAGGTCTCCTTGATCTAAGATACGTCAAGTATACCTTTGGCCGCTAGTAAACCCGTGGCCGCCGCATTTACTATGTCGTGTGAAAGCCCTGCGCCGTCCCCAGCGGCGTGAAGGTTCTTTATTGATGTTTCCATGTTTTTGTTTACCTTTAATCGTTTTGCGTAGAACTTGATCTCAGGTCCGTAAAGAAGGGTGCTGTTGGAATCTACTCCGGGAATGATATTGGCGAGTTTATCGAGACCTTCCATGATGTTTACCACCGTACGATGTGGAAGTGCCATGGAAATATCACCGGGACTTACCTCTTTGAGTGTTGCCTGTACTGGGTTACGGGCCAAACGCTCTCTCGTTGACCTCCGACCGCTTCTGATGTCCCCCATCCTTTGAACTATTGGTATACCGCCTCCGATGGTGGTTGCCAGTTGGGCGATGGCCCTGCCGTACTGGGTGGTGTCTTCCAAGGGTTCCGTTAGGTGTGTTCTTACCAGTAATGCGAAGTTGGTGTTCTCCGTCTGTATGTCCGTACGTGAATGTCCGTTAACACCGATGAATCCATTGTACGATTCCTTTACCACGAAGCCCTGATGGTTGGTACAGAAGGTCCGAATAAAATCATCGTAGCTCCTTGTGTAGAGATGGAATTTAGGGTCCCTGTTCACCTCAATGACGGGGTCCATTATTATGCTAGGCACTTCTACCCGAACACCTATGTCTATCGGTGCGAACTCCGCCTTCAATCCGCTCCCGGCGATTATACTTTGCACCCAGTCTGTCCCTACCCTTCCCGGGGCTATCAAAGTCCTGTCGGCCTTTATCGTTCTATTCCCTACAAGCTTGACGCCCGTACAATGATCTTTTTCGACGATCAAATCTCTTACCTCGGTGTTTACAAGGAATTCCACATCTCTTGATACTAGGGTATCCTTCAATGCCTTGATCAGCACAGGTGCACGGTCCGAACCTATGTGTGACTGGACTATCGGATAGAATCGGGCACCCACCGATGCGGCTCTTCTTTTGAGCTTTTCCTCCTTTTCACTGTCTCCTTCTTGTGGTAGAGGCATGCCATGCTTTGCTAATATGTCCGATACCTGATTCACAAGGTTCCAGGCATCTTCGTCGTTGCCCGTATAATCCGTGAGGTTGCCCCCTATGTCCGGCCTTAGATTTACCGTACCGTCGGAAAAGGCTCCTGCACCTCCCACACCGCTCATTATATCCGACTCGCTTCGCTCTTCGATATCCCTGCCCTTATCTATCACCAGTACACTGATACCCTTTGAGCTCAGTTCGTGGGCGGCGAACAGCCCTGCAGGACCAGCACCGACTATGACCACTTCATTATCCATGCACGCGATCTCCGTTTAGTTCCATCTGTGATTAATATTCGAGTATAATTAACCTTTCCCCGATGGGATAGGTGAAACATCTAAAGGTTATTTATACTGCAATCCGTTTTCCTTAGTCCTTGAGCCAAACGTTCTCCCGCCTTTTCTACTATCTCGACCCAGCTCCCCTCTTCGAAAGGTTCTATGTATATCTCCAACGTATCACCCTCCTCGTTGTATGACCATGTGCCTACGGCATGTCCGTTATGCAGTATGGTAGGCGATATCCAGCCGGCCTGTCGGTATATCTTTTTATAGTGTTTTTCGTTAACTATCAAACTTTTATCCTTGTGTGAAAGCAGGTAAGTATCGAAATAGGGTAAAAGCGCTATGAAATCGACTTGTGTGTTCTCCATGAGATCCGTATCCTCCTTGAGCATCCACACCTTATGTTCTCCGACTCTGACCCTTGTGAGTAAATCTTTGTGTTCGTCCATGATATTCTTTGCATCGGATACCTTCAAACCGGCCCAGTAAGAGAGATCCCGGGGAGTTGCCGGGCCGTATGTGTGTATATAGTCTGTTAAAATCCTTTTACGTGCTTCTTTTTCGTCTATATCTGTCATCTTACCGAGCCAGTCGTCGGTGCTGACGAAGGTGACGTTCGCACCTCTGGGCGATCCGAAACATACCGAACCATTGTAGCAGCCTAATCTGAGAAAAACACCCCACGAGTGTTTTATCCATCTTCCGGTTTCCGAACCACACTGTGTAGAAACTTCCGCTGCCAACTCTTTCTTTGTCAAAGGTTCGCTTCCCAGTGCGTCGAGGACCACATCCAGCATCTTGTCTATCTTACGGTCAGAGAGTCCGTCCTTGATCAGATATCTGCGAGTGTTTTCCGAAAGATGACTTCCTAGAGCCATGGTGTACACCGGCAGATCTTTGGAAGACAGCAGGTGCAGGGTTCCACGCATACACCACGTCTTAACGATTGTACGGTCCTTCCACAGAGCGTTTTCGACATCCTGCATATCCACGCAGTCGGTTCGTACCAGTACGGACATCATGGCGGCCTTCAGCACCTGGGACTGCACTCCGCATACATCGTGGGCGGTTTCGATAATATCTGTGGTGTGTTCCGAGATATGGCTTCTACGGCATCTGAACTGCAGTACTGATTCGGGGGTGACTCTGTGCATACGGGTTCAGGGAGATACCGATATAAATTGTTTATTAATTCCTGCAATATCTCGGTATGATATTTAAAGAACTCAAATTACCGATATATCCGGCTTCATCCCGAAACTATTTAAATTAGATTTGGCGTCTAATTATAAATTACTTTGGGATGTACTAACAAAAGGAAAATCTGTATGGAAGATATCTTACCACGAATATATCGAAAATGAAGAAGTATGGATAGAAAGATACCATCAACGAAATCTACTGGAATTGCCATGCATCGCAAGGTCTACGACCGAGCAAAAGGAGTAATATTATTACTGCGCAATTCCAGTAGAGCCGAAGGGCTGAATAGTAAGATGTGGACTTGTGGAAATTTTAGGATAATCAGTAAATTTTCCTGATAGTATCGGAATGGCGTTCCATAGAATTTCTGTATATCTGGATTAAATAGTCCACAAGTCCACCTTATTGCGAAAAAACCGCAATAGGTTGATCGATTTGCCATATCTATGCTAATGAAGCCCACGATAAACTTAAATATTAAGTATACGTTTAAGAAGATGAGTAAAACCCTCAAATATGGATTTAGGCCTTTGCCTATGCCATAAAGAGGAGGAATAAAAACATGAAAACAAAAACTACAATGGCGATATTTTTTGC